>DASSMN010000436.1:0-6850 GCA_035688885.1 Gemmatimonadales bacterium | reverse complement strand
CCCGAGTCGGCGGCCGTGCCGGTGCGGCGCTCGTACTCGAGCAGGTACTCCACGATGCCGTCGGCGATGGAGGCGGCCATGGCCTTCTGACTGGTGCGAGTGGTGAGGAAGCGACCGTCCAGCGGGTTGGTGCTGTACCCCAGCTCCACCAGGATGGCCGGGCGCCGGGCGGTGGTGAGCACCATGAACCCGGCTTGTTTGACGCCCCGGCTCTCGCCGGTATGCACAGTGCCCAGGTCACGCTGCACCAGCGCCGCCAGCCGGGCCGACTCGCGGAGATGCTCGTTGAGCTGCAGGTCCTTCAGAATGAAGTCCAGCCCGCCCACGGTGCCGACCGGATCCTGCTCGGTCTCGAAGCGCACCGCGTCGTTTTCCATCTGCGCCACCCGAGCCGCATCTTCGGTCTTGGCCTCGGCCAGAAAATAGGTCTCGAACCCCCGGATGTCCGTGTAGCCGGGGCGGCGCTTGAGCGAGTTGATGTGAAGGCTCACGAACAGATCGCAGGCTTCGGTGCAATAGCCGCCGCGATCCCCCAGGGCGATGAGGGTATCGGTGGTTCGGGTCATTCGGACGCCGATACCGCGGCGCTTGAGCTCATCGCGCAGCAGCAGACCGACGGCGAGCGTCACGTCCTTCTCGCGGACACCCCGCGGAAAGAAGATGCCCGGGTTGCCCGGGTCCACGCCGCCATGACCGGGATCGACCGTTACCACGTGCCCCGGCCGGAGTCCGTTGGACAACCGCGCACCGGCGTCGCCCGCACGTCCCGCGAGCGTCGTGGTCCGGCCCCTCAGCTCCTCCAGCCGGGCCCGCCTGCGATCCCAGCGGTACTGGTCGCCCAGATAGTAGGGCAGAATCTCAGCGACGAACTGGTAGGGCAGGAACAGGGAATCCCCGGCGAGCGAGGCCGGCCCCGCGAGCGGCATCAGCTGGCTGCTGAACTGGTAGAGCGGCGCGCCGAGTAGAAACCGGAACGGCTGGCGCGCGACGACCACCTCAGCCCATCCGGAGTCCACGTGGAGCTCGCCGCCGAGGGCTGCCAGCAGCGGTGCGGCGGGGAGCACGGGAAAGCCGGCGGCGTCGGTGCGGAGCGCCAGCCTCGACTCGCCCCGCGGGGTGGCCACGACGACTTCTCGGGGCAGTCGGTCGGCCGACCCGAGGAGTGCCCCGGCGAGGAGCAGGGTCGCGATCACCGGCGTCCCCGGACCGAGACGGCCCGAGCCGTTTCGCGCTCGACGGCCCGGCGCTTCAGGTCTTCGCGCTTGTCGTACTGCTTCTTGCCGCGCCCCAGAGCCAGCGCCACCTTGGCGCGGCCGTTCCGGAAGTAGAGCTCCAGCGGCACCAGGGTCAGGCCCTTCTGCTCCACCGCGCCGATCAGCTTCTCGATCTCCTTCCGGTGCAGCAGCAGCTTCCGGGTGCGGACCGGATCATGGTTGTAGCGATTGCCCTGCTCGTAGGGAGTAATGTTCATGCCGTCCAGGAAGACCTCTCCGTTCCTGAGGCGGGCATAGGCCTCTTTGATCGAGGCCTTGCCGCTCCGGAGCGATTTGACCTCGGTGCCGGTCAGCACGATACCACACTCCCAGGTTTCGAGAATGTGGTAATCGTGGGTCGCCTTGGGATTGCGGGCGACGCTCTGCTTACGCTCGGCTGGCGGGGAGGGATCGGGGGTCACGTCACCATCCTAAGCAAAGGATAGGCCACCACTTCGGGAGGGTCAACCCGAAGTGAGGTGAGGCGACGCGTCGTCACAGGGACACGGGGGTGTCCTCCGACGATGGCCGATGTCCCGCGGCGGCCGACCTGGCGGGGCCGGTAAGCACGCGTAAGTCGTGGACCGGGTTGATTCCACCCCTCCGGCGCACTAGCTTTTCCGCCCTCGCCGAAGTGGTGGAACTGGTAGACGCGCTGCGTTCAGGGCGCAGTGGGCGCAAGCCCGTGCGGGTTCGAGTCCCGCCTTCGGCATTTTGGACCACAGGGCGCACGACGATAGCTGCGATAATGCGGTCTCCGTCGGCGCGGGAAATGTAAGACGAGGGACCTGCCCGGCGGGTAGCTAAACCGGCCGAGCAGGTCCCTCGCTTCGCTCGGGAGCACGGCTGGAGGTGCTCCCGAGCCATCGTCCGATCTCGCGCTTCGTCCCGTCTGGCCCGCGCGTCCTGTCGCCTCTGGCCTCCTAGTACCTCGCCATTCCCGGCTCTACCTGCTCTGCCCACGCATCGATGCCGCCGGCCAGGCTCCGCACTTTTCCATAGCCCGCGCCCTTGAGGATCTCGAGCGCCTTGAGACTGCGGGAGCCGTGGTGGCACTGCGTGACGATCTCGGCGTGGCCGTCGAGCTCGTTCAGGCGGTCGGGCAGCTGGCTCAGCGGAATGAGGCGGGCGCCTTCGATGTGGGCGATCTCCCACTCGTGAGGCTCGCGCACGTCCACCAGAACCAGATCCTCGCCCTTCGCCTGGCGCTCCCGCTGGAGCTCGGCCACGCTGATCTCGACCCCGTGATAGTCCGGCTCGGCGCCGATGCCGCAGAACGCCTGATAGTCGATGAGCTCGTGAATCGTCGGGTGCTCGCCGCAGATCGGGCAGTTGGGATCCTTGCGCAGCTTGAGCTCCCGGAACTTGAGCTTGAGCGCGTCGAACAGGACCAGACGGCCGACCAGCGAGTCCCCCGCCCCGATGATCCACTTGATGGTCTCGAGCGCCTGAATGCTGCCGATGATGCCCGGCAGCACGCCGAGCACCCCGCCTTCGGCGCAGCTCGGGACCAGTCCCGGGGGTGGCGGCTCCGAATAGAGGCATCGGTAGCACGGGCCTTCCTTGGCGTAGAACAGCGACGCCTGGCCCTCGAACCGGAAGATGCTGCCGTACACGTTGGGCTTGCCGAGCAGCACGCAGGCGTCGTTCACCAGATACCGGGTGGGAAAGTTGTCGGTCCCGTCCACCACGATGTCGTACTGGCGGATGATGTCGAGCGCGTTCTCCGAGCTGAGCCGCTCTTCGTGGCCAACCACGGTCACGTTGGGATTGAGATCGGTGAGCCGAGCCTTGGCCGATGCCAGCTTGGAGTGCCCCAGGGTGGACGTGCCGTGCACGATCTGCCGCTGGAGGTTGGTGAGGTCCACCACGTCGAAATCCACCACGCCGATGGTGCCGACGCCCGCCGCGGCCAGATAAAGGGAGAGCGGTGAGCCCAGCCCACCCGCGCCGATGGTGAGCACCCGGGCCGCCTTGAGCCTGCGCTGGCCCTCCACGCCGACCTCCGGCAGCAGCAGATGGCGGGAATAGCGCAGCACCTCCGCATGGCTCAGCTTGGGAAGCGCCGTCTCGGTGGCGGGACTGCCGCCGGCGATGCTCGGCACGATCGTGAGCACATCGCCCTCGCGGACCGGCGTGGCCGTCGACTCGAGCTGCCGGATGTCGGTGTCGTTGAGGTACAGGTTCACGAAGGTTCTCAAGCGTCCGTCGTCCTGCACGAGATGGCGCTTGAGCCCGCCGTGCGTGGTGAGCAGCCCGTCGAGCACCTCGCCGACGGTGGACCCGGCAACGTCGACGGCGTCGCGTCCGCCGGTGAAGTTGCGGAGCGGGGTCGGAATGGCAACGGTCACGGACATCGTCACACCTCGCTGAAGACGTCGAGCGCTTCGGACAGCAGTTGAGGACGGTCGTCGGCCAGCACCCAGCTCGCCAGCTCGGCGGCCCGCCCGCGGTCGATCCGCACGATCACATAACTGTACCACGGCCACGCGTGGTCGGCGTCGAACGCCGACGGCACCGCGGGGTGATCCGGGTGCGAGTGGTAGTAACCCACGATCTCGAGGCCGGCGGCACGAGCGTCGGTCTCGAGCCGACGGAGGTCGTCGGGCGCGATGAGGTACCGATGGGGGTCGTCCGTGCGCCGATTGACCGCCGGCGCAAGCCGCACGACCTCCTTGCCCTCGCCGTCGGTGCGGCCGACCAGGGCGCCGCAGCATTCGGCCGGGTAGGCTCCCTCGCCGTAGCGCCGGATCTCCTCCGCCAACGAATCCGGCAGACGCAGGCTCATGACTCCTCCCAGCGATGCGGGTCGCTCAGGTACCGGCCCCCCGTGTCGCACCCGATGGCCACCACGCACGCGTCGGGCTCCCGGCGGGCGAGATCGATCGCCACCGAGACCGCCGCGCCGGCCGACCAGCCGACCAGCAGACCGTGGGCGCGCGCCAGCCAGCGCGCGTGCCGGTCCGCCGTCTCGGTCGCGACCTCAACCAGGGTATCGGGCAATCCGGCGTCGTAGAGCGCCGGCGGCTCGCTGGTGGTGGCCAGGTGCTTGAGCCCCTCGAGGCCGTGGTAGGGCGAGTCGGGCTGCACCCCGACCAGTTGAACCGCCGGGTTGCGCTCCTTGAGGAAGCTCCCGGTGCCCATCAAGGTTCCGGTGGTGCCCAGCGCGGCGACGAAGTGGGTCAGGCGCCCGCCGGTCTGGCCCCACAGCTCGGGCCCGGTAGTGTCCCGATGGGCGCGCGGATTGGCCGGGTTGCTGTACTGGTCGGCGTAGAAGTAGCGCTCGGGCTCGTTCCGGGCCAGCTCGCGAGCCCGGCGCGCGGCGCCCTCGGTGCCCTCCATACGGTCGGTCAGGATCACCTCGGCTCCGTAGATCTCGAGCAGCGCGCGCCGTTCCGGGCTGGCGTTGGCGGGCAGACAGATGGTGACCCCGATCCCGGCCGACGCGCCGAGCATCGCGTAGGCGATGCCGGTGTTGCCGCTCGAGGCGTCGAGGAGCCGCTTGTGGGGCAGCTCGCCCCGGCGAAGCCCGTCACGCAGAATCGCCCGCGCCGCCCGGTCCTTGACGCTGCCGCCGGGATTGAGCCACTCGGCCTTGAGCCAGAATCGGGCGGTGGCGTCGGGGAGCTCCACCGGCAGCAGCGGCGTGTTGCCCACCGCCTGCCACAGGGCCGGCTCTCGCATTGTTGCTGGCTGGCTTACCGCGGTCATCTTTGCCTTGCCCCCAAATGAAAAACCCGACCCATGGGCCGGGTTGCGGGCGGCGACCAGAACCTGGGCGTCAGCTCGCGGATGAAATCCCGACCAGCTCCACGACTTGCGGCTCCTGCTTCATCAGATCGGCGAGCGAGATGCTCGCCAGCAGCTCGTCCACGCGCTGCTGGAGCGCGTGCCAGACGGGCCGGATGCTACAGGTGGAGTCGGTGCTACATCGCGCGGCATCGACGGGGTGCGTGTCGCAGTTCACTTCGAAGGTCTGATGCTCGGAGGCGGTCATCACGTCGCGCACCGAGATGGTGGCAGGGTCCTTGGCCAGGAAATATCCGCCGCGGGCGCCTCGGACGCTCTCGACCAGGCCCGCACGCCGCAGGCGCAGCAGGATCTGCTCGACGTAGTCGGCGGGCAGCCGCTCGGCGTCGGCCAGCTCGCGCGCGGCCACCGGGCCGCCGCCGCTTCGCCCGCGACGGGCCAGGTGGATCGAGATGATCAGGCTGTACTCCGTCCAGGTGGTGACCCGCATGAGCGCAATATGCGTGGCCCGAGGTCGGGATTCAAGCAGGACGGGAGGACGGAAGGACGGAAGGACGGAAGGACCTGCACACCGGGTGGCCGCCGTCAGCGGGACGGGGCTTTGCGGCAGATCCTTCCGTCCTTCCGTCCGCGCTATTTCTTATCCGCCGACGTCCACCGGGCGACCTCCTCGGCGCTCAGCGAGCCGTACGGGCGGATGCGCGCGTCACGGAAGGCGCCGGTGAACACGTCTCCCAGGTACTGCGACCACGACAGCAGTGTGCCGTAGCACACCGGATCTTCGGCATCCGGAGCGTCGAGCTCGGGTGCCAGACGGTCGAGCAGCTCGTGCAGCACCCAGGTGGGCACCCGGGACCGGGCGCTCGGGAAGATGAACCCGTAGAGAACCAGGTGGGCCAGCAGCACCCGCCAGTACGGCCCGAAGCGCTCGAGCAGCCGGGACCAGTCCAGCCGGTCGCCGTAGGCCAGGATGATGTGTGCCACATCGGCGCCGTCATAGCGCTCGCGCTCCATCACGAACGCCTTGGACCAGAGACTCTCCTCGGCCGGCGCCACCAGCACGGTGAGCCCGAGCACGTTCTGCTCGGTGGCGTGGGCGAACCACTGGTCGTCCACCACGGCGATGCCGTTTCCCGAGCTGAAGATCACGTCGATGAACCCGTCCGGCGAGCGGATCTTGGCCAGCCAGTGGGTGAAGACCAGCTCGGCCTGATAGCCCGCCGCGGCGCACACCTCGAGCAGCCGGTGCACGTCGGCGGGACGGACGAAGATGTCGAGGTCCTTGGTCTGCCGATCGATGCCGGCCTGATGCACGAAGGCGAAGGTGCCGCCGATGAGGAAGGGAACGTCGCCGCGTCGCAGGGTTTCCATCGCCTGCCGGTAGAAGGCGCGCGACGGGGTTTCGACCAGTGACTGGGTAGGTGCGAGAGCCATGGCGCCGCCTCCTGGGGCACCCACCATAACCTCTGCTGGGCTGGTCGGTTGTGGCCGGGATCACCGCTCGAGTGGGCGGCTCGGGCTTGATTGGGCCCATGGCCAAGCATCCTGAGACGGTGCGGGTGGCGGCGGTGGCAGACCTGCACTTCGGCCGAGCCGGCTATGGTCCGCCGCTCCGCAGCCTGTTCGACAACCTGGGCGAGCGCGCCGACGTGCTCGCCCTGTGCGGCGATCTGACGGACTCGGGCGACCCCGAAGAGGCGCGCGGGTTGGCGCGCGTGCTCGCCGGGGCCACGATTCCCACGGTGGCGGTGCTCGGCAACCACGACTACGAGTCGGGCAAAGTCGCCGAGGTGAACCGGATCCTGTGCGACGCCGGCGTCCACGTCCTCGACGGCGCCAGCTACGAG
>DASSMN010000178.1:0-18416 GCA_035688885.1 Gemmatimonadales bacterium | reverse complement strand
CTCCCCGCGGCTCGGCCGCGGCCGGCGACACCCTTGCCCGGGCCCGTGACGTGCTGAGCCATCTGGCCCGGACCAGAGAGAACTACCACATGCTGGATGACGAGTTCCAGCTGCCGATCGTCGAGGCCCGCTATCTGGCCGACACCACCGTGCCCATGACGCAGCGGCGCGGCTTCCTGCTTCAGGCGGACAGCGGCGGAGCCACGCGGCTCGCGCTCATGCTCCGGGAAATGGCGCTCGTGGCCGAGGAGACCCGCGCCTACGCCCAGGACCCCAGGCCCACGAACCTGGTGTCCTTCGAGCGACTCGACTCGACCCGCTGGCGCTCGGCCAGCTGGCGCGACAGCGACGCCGGCTACGCCGGCGGACGATATGCCATGGACATCAACGCCATCTGGGCGCCACGGGCGCTGGCAGCCATCGCCACCATCCTCACCACGCTGCCCGGCCTCGGCGTCGAGTCGACCACCCTCGACTCGCTGGTTCCCCGC
This sequence comes from Gemmatimonadales bacterium, assembly GCA_035688885.1. Classification (GTDB taxonomy): domain Bacteria; phylum Gemmatimonadota; class Gemmatimonadetes; order Gemmatimonadales; family GWC2-71-9; genus CAVVWJ01. Next base: position 17,925 of record DASSMN010000178.1, on the reverse strand, counting down.
AACGGCGCGCTGGCCCGCTATCGAGCCGACACCGCCTCGCTCCGCGGCGCCATCCGAACCTGGCACGGCGCGCGCACGCACTTCATCGTCACGCTCGCGCCCGAGGAGGTTGCACGGCGCATCGCGGCCAAGCTCGCCTGGATGCCTCCGGCCGAACGAGCGTACTGGCGGAAGGTGTTCGATGCGAACGGCGGGGCGCGGGACTCGTTGAGCTTCCTGGCGCTCTCGCTCGACTCCGCGGCCACCCCGATCCCGGTCCTGAACACCGACCCCGCGACCGAGCTGTTCCTGGACGCGACCTCATCCGACAGCGTCGCCATGGACCAGGTGCCGCCGATGCTTCGAGCCTATCCGGTGGGGCTTCTGGTCGCGCAGCTGGGCCCGCTCGCCACCAACGACGCGTACGCCGACCGCCGGGTGTGGAACACCTTCGCGAAAGATGCGTACCATGGGCCACGCGTCGTCTGGGGGCGCGAGGTGAACCTGCTCCTGCTGGGGCTCGCCGCGGTCCAGCGCCGCGATTCCACCCGGGCCGCCGCGGCCCGGCAGGCCGCGGACGCCGCGCGGGAAGTCCTGGCCGCCGTACAGGCGTCGGGCCTCGAGCACAGCGAGCTCTGGAGCTATCGAATCGAGGGCAACCGCCTGATCCCGACGCGCTACGGGACGGGGTCGGATGTGCAGCTCTGGAGTACCACGGATCTGGCGGTGCAGTATCTCCGCCAGACCCGGAAGTGATCGTCAGACGGGAGAAACGCGCGCCTCACCGCGCGTAGAGAATCGACACCCCTGGCTCCCACACCAGCACCTGATCCACGAACCGGTGCCGCTGCGACACCCAGAAGCGTGCCGACGGCGCCGCCGAGTCGGGCGTCGCCAGCACCTCCCACATGGGAGCGTGGTACCCGCTCGCTCGAATGATGCTGGTGTCGCCCACCACCTGAATCCCATACCACACGACCCGCTGGAACCGGTCCACGTACACCGGCATCGTCGCGCGATACCCGGGCCGGAGCGGGAGCGCCGAGATGGCGAGACCGAACATGTTCCACTCGAATGGCCGCACGCCCAGCTGGCGATCCAGGCGGGCGGTCTCGCCCGTAGCCGGCGTGGTGGCGCCGTGGACGCGGTCGCCCTCGAAGTCCAGCGCGACGCTGCGCGCCGCGTTGCTCGAGCGCATGCGGATGGGCTGAAGCGCGTGGGGATCGAACCAGGAGCTGTCCACGGTGGTGGCGTTGGGGGTTTCGAAGGTCAGCACGTCCAGCAGCACCTCGCGGCCGGACAGACCAACCCGGACCAGCTGCTCGCTCTGGCGCCCGAACGGCCGCACCGTATCGCCGCGGGTGAGTGTCAGGGTCCGATGCAGCGCGTAGGGATGGAGCACGGACGGGTCGAGCACCGAGTCGCCTGCCTGGACGGTGTCGGTCGCGGCCAGGCCGGCCGCCGGGCGCTGCAGCGGTGAGTAGCCGAGCGCGGCAAGCAGGGCGGCGGATCCGGCGAGCACGGACGCACGCAGCATGAAGGCCTCGTGGGGAGTGGATCGTCTCCCGACGCACCGCCCTGGCCTGGGGTTTCGACCAGCCGCACCCGGCGCCAGGCATTTCGATGCCGCGGTGCCCCGGCGGGGCGGAGCACGGGACCCGGAGGGTCGCAGCAACGCCCGCGGTGGCAATGCCCGCGGTGGCAATCCGCATCCCGACGGTCCATCTTCAGCGCAGCCGCCGCTCCGACGTGTCGAGCGGCCCTTCACGCGACCGGACTCACGGAGTTCATCCATGTGCCGCAACATCCGCCCGCTCTACCATTTCGAGCCACCGGTTACGAACGACGAAGTCCGCGCGGCCTCGCTTCAGTTCGTCCGCAAGGTAAGCGGCTTCACCAAACCCTCAGCGGCCAACCAGCCAGCCTTCGATCAGGCCGTGGACGAGGTGGCCCACGCGGTCCATCGCCTGCTCGGCTCCCTGGTGACTGCCGCCCCGCCCAAGAACCGTGAGGTCGAGGCGGCCAAGGCCCGCGCCCGTGCGTCGCGCCGCTATGGCTGATACGCCCATCGGCCGGGGAAGCAGCCGCGACACACCGGCTTACTCTCGCGGGCGCGCAGGCCGGGTGACGGCAGTCACACCTGCTCTCGGAACCGCTCCCTAGGATAGGACTCCCATGAGGAGGTCCTATGCATACCGATCTGGCGCGCCCAGCGCGTCTCGCCCTGATGAGCGCCGCTTGGCTCGCCGCCCTGGCGACGGGCGCCTGCAAAGGGCGAACAAACACCGCCGACACGGGACAAGCTGGCACCGCGGCAACCACCGACACCAGCGCCACCGCCATGGCGGCGCCGGCTGACACCGCTGCCGCGGCCAAGGCCCCGATGACGGACGCCAATATCGTGGCCCTGCTCGACGAGGCGAACAAGTCCGACAGCGCGGCCGGGGCGTTCGCGCTCAAGAAGGCGTCCGACAAGAACGTGAAAGCCTTCGCGAAGATGATGATGAGCGAGCACCATGCGCTTCGGGTGCAGGGGCTCGCCCTGGCCAAGAAGCTCAAGGTCACGCCTGAGGCCCCCGCTGATGACCCGGTAAAGGCGGCAGCGTCGTCCGAGATGTCGGCGCTGCAGTCGGCCGGGAGCGGCGCGGCGTTCGACAAGGCCTACATTGACCAGGAAGTCACCGTCCACAAGGCCGTGATCGACCTGGCGCAAAAGGCCCACGACGAGGCCCAGAACGCGGAGCTCAAGGCCTTGATCGAGAAGGCCAAGCCCGTCCTCCAGAAACATCTGGACCGCGCGGAGTCGCTGCAGCAGCAGCTGGGGAAGGCCACCACCTAGTGACGGTGTGAACGGGCAGCCGCGACTGGCGGCAGCCCGGATGTCGGAACGGCGCGATCGGGTTCACAGCTCGACCGCGCCGTTCGCGTCCAGACCATCGAAAGCCAACGAGCTCGTCGGCGTTCCGTGGCGGGCCGTCCCGGGTTTCGGTACTATCTCTGACGTCCTTCACTTTGCCCGGCAGCGCACCATGCCTTTTCCACTGACCGCGAGTCGAAAGTCCGGTCCGGTAGCGTACGCACTGGAAGTCGCGGTGCTGGCCGGGGTGTACTATGCCGCCGCGCGCCTCGGACTGCGGTACGCCACGATCGGACAGAGCATCTCGCTGGTGTGGCCCCCGACCGGGCTGGCCCTCGCCTCGCTGGTCGTGCTGGGCCGACGAGCCTGGCCCGGCATTGCGCTCGGTGCGTTCTTCGCCAACGCCGCGACGGCGGTTCCCCTCTGGGTGGCCGCCGTCATCGCGACGGGCAATACGCTGGAAGCCATCGTCGGGGCGGCGCTGCTCACCCGGGCCGCGGGCGAGCGCCCCCGGCTCGACGCCATGGCCACCGTGCGGGCCCTGATCCTTGTCGCCGCGCCAGCCGCGGCGCTGGTGAGCGCGCTCATCGGAGTCAGCTCGCTGGCCGCCGGCGGCGCGCTGCGCAGCACGGCGTGGTTCACGGCGACGGCGGTCTGGTGGACTGGCGACGTCCTCGGCGCCCTCCTGGTGGCGCCGGCCCTCCTCGCGTGGCTCACCGAGCCGCCGCCGACCCGCGCCGTGCGGGGAACGCTCGAGGTGGCTCTGCTCTGCCTGGGCACCGCGCTGGCCGCCGAGCTCGGCCTGGGCCACCTGCTCCCGGTACCCTCCCTGCTCCGCCGACTGGACTACCTCTACCTGCTGTTTCCGTTCGTCATCTGGGCCGCGCTCCGGTTCGGGAGCCGCGGCGCGTCGCTCATGACCTTCGTCATCGCGCTCGTGGCCGTGTGGCGCACGATCATCGGCGGGGGACCGTTCAATACCGAGAGTGGCGGCGGCACGCTGGTCGCGGTCGGGTGCTATCTCGGCATTGTCGCGGTGACGGGGCTCCTCCTGGCCGCGGCGGTGACCCACGAGCGCGAAGCCGCGACCGCGGCGCTCCGCGAGCGCGACGAGCAGCTGCGCGTGGCGCTCGACGCGGCCCGGATGGGCGTGTGGTTCTGGAGCGCCACCGAGAATCGGCTCACCTGGGACGACACGCTTCGCCGCATGTACGGCCTGGGGCCCGACGATGCGGTGACCGGCTACCACGATTTCCTCTCGCGGGTCCATCCGGAGGACCGCGAGTTCGTGGAGGGCTCGGTCCGGCGGGCGCTCGCCGAGGGCGGCCGCCTCGACTACGAGTTCCGCATCGTGCTGCCGGATGGCCGCGTGCGATGGATCTCCGACCTCGGCAGCGTGGTGACCGACTCGAACGGCAAGCGGGTGGGCCTCACCGGCACCTGCCAGGACGTGACCGACCGCCGTACCGCCGAGGAGCAGCTCCGTCTCGCCCACAAGATGGAATCGGTCGGGCGCCTGGCGGGCGGCGTCGCCCACGAGGCCAACAATCAGATGAGCGTGGTGATGAGCGCGGCCGACTTCATCCTCGCCCGGCCCGACCTGCCCGCCGCCGTGCGGGCCGATGCGGAGCACATCCGCCGCGCCGCCGAGCGGACCGCGGCGGTGACGGCGCAGCTGCTCGCCTTCAGCCGGCGGCAAATGCTCCGGCCCCAGGTGATCACCCTGAACGAGGTGCTTGAGCGGTTCCGGCCCGTGCTGCAGCGCACCCTCGGTGAAGACTGCCCGGTCACGCTGTTGCTGGACCCCGGCCTGGAACCGGTGCGGGCCGACCCCGGTCAGCTGGAGCAGGTGCTCCTCAACCTGGCCATCAATGCACGCGATGCGATGCCCCGTGGGGGCCGCCTGACGATCGAGACCAGCACCGTCGAACTGAGCGAAAGCTCGGCGCGGCGGCCCGGGGTGCGGGTGCGCCCCGGCCGGTACGCGGAGCTCGCGGTGGTCGACAGCGGCCACGGCATGGACCAGGCGACCCTGGCTCGCGCGTTCGAGCCGTTCTTCACCACCAAGGGGGTCGGTCAGGGCACCGGCCTGGGGCTCGCCACGGTGTACGGAATCGTCAAACAGTCCGACGGCTACGTGTGGGCCGACAGCCAGCCGGGGCACGGGACCACGATCAGGGTCTACCTGCCGGTGACCGCCGTCGCGCCGGAGCCTCGGAGCGAGCCGGCGTCCCAGCGGCCGGTGGCCCGCGGCGAGCTGGTGCTCGTCGTGGAGGACGAAGCGCAGGTGCGCACCGTGGCCGCTCGCGCGCTGACCGAGGCCGGCTACCGCGTGATGGTGGCCGAGACCGGCGAGCGCGCGCTGGAGATGGCGCGACAGAACGGAAACCGTCCGGCCCTCGCGCTGGTCGACGTCGTAATGCCGGGGCTCAGCGGATCGGAGGTGGCCGCCGAGCTGGCGCGAATTTTCCCGGACACGCGGGTGCTGTTCACGTCCGGCTATACCGATGGCGAGATCCTGCGACGAGGTCTGCTGCAGCCCGGCGCCGCGTTCCTCGAGAAACCGTTCTCCCCCGACGCGCTGATCCGGGCGGTTGACGCCGCGTTGGCCCCCAGAGACTGACAAGTTGACCGTGCGGGCGGTGGTGGCAGCGTCGTCCCCCATTCGGTAAGCTGAACTCGTGTTCGATCGGGCACCGGAGGACGCATGCGCTCCCTGTTTCTTGTTCCACTCGCGGCGGCCGCACTCGGCGCGGCCGGCTGCGGCTCGCCCTCGCCAACCGTCGAGGCCGGTCAGGTACCACGGCGCGACCTCACGCTGCAGCCGGACGATGCGCCGAGAGTCGAGGTTGCTTCGCCGGTCGAGCTGGCGCGCGCGCTCCCGGCCGAGCACCGGACGGGGACCCGTGCCCGGAAAGTCAGGCGGGCGGCGCGCACAACGGCCCCGGCATCCCCAGCCAGTGCCCCTGCCGCGGCGGACGTGCCCTCTCTGACTCCGGCAGCTGTCGCCGCGGCAGCCCCCGCGAGCCCGGCGTCGTATGAGCCGCCCGATCCCCAGGCGCTCGCGCCCGGCCAGACCGTCACCGTGCTGCCGGCGAGCACCGGGGCGAGCGGCGCACCCGCCTCGACCGATGACCCGTTGCCCGATGCCCAGCGCGGCGACTCGCGAGGCGTCACGATCCGCCGCGGCCACGGAGGAAGCTGTGGTGGCCGAGGCGGCCATGGAGGCAGCCCTGGCCTTCGAGGTCTCCGTTTAGCCACGGACAGGAACAAGGTTCCTGGTTGACAGCACCCGCAGGTCTTCTTACACATGGAGACGCATCCTGCGGGAGAGGAGGAACGTTCGGCGCTCGCCCAGTCTGGGTACGCGGCGAAGCGAACGTCGCCCTATGAACCGATCCATTTACGCACCCTCCGCACTCACCAATCCGTAGCGAGGTTCGCTCGGCGGCAGCTTTGGCCGCCGACCACACCGAAGCGGCACGACTGCCGCTCGCCAGTCGGCACCGGGGATCACGGGTTCGCGATCCCCGGCAGCGTGAGAGCACTTTCACCACCCAAGACAACGAGGGACCCCCGATGACGTGGGTCCCTCGTTCGTCAAACAGAAGTCGGCCTCGATCGAGTGGAAGCAACTGACCAGTGCGCCACAGTGTGTCGGCCCAACACCAGCTCTGGCGCATCGATCCGGCCCCGGAGCCATCAGTCCAGCAGGGCCTGCTTTCCCTCTCGGCCCCAGCCCATCAGATTGCAGCACTCAGCCAGGCCATTCAGGAGCATCACATGCACAGCCCCAAGGTCACCGCGGCCCCTCCCGAGGCTCCTGCCCGGAAGCCTCGCGAGGATGAAATCGACGCTCACGGTGTGACCCATCAGGGGAAGGTGCGGAAGGACAATCAGGACCACTTTCTGCTATGCTCGCTCAGAAAGCAGCTGGTGGTGCGGCTGTCCAGCATTCCCGAGGCTGAGGGCCTCGTCTCCGAGAGCGAACGCCTGGCCTCGCTGGCGATGGTGGCGGACGGCGTGGGCGGGGCGGCCCGCGGAGAAACGGCGAGCCGCCTGGCGCTCCAGGGCGCGACCCGCTACGTGACCCGCGTGATGCGGTGCTACTACGGCTCGCTGGCGCACGAGGACGAGGACCTGAGCGGGGCGCTCGAGGAGGCCGCGCGGCAGTGCCACGCCGAGCTGCGCCGGATGGGTGACCAGGACTTCGACGTGCGGGGCATGGCCACCACGCTCACCCTGTACCTCAGCGTCTGGCCCCATGCGTATCTGCTCCAGGTGGGTGATAGCCGCTGCTACCTGCTCCGGGGCGAGGAGCTCACCCAGATCACCCGCGACCAGACCATGGCGCAGGAGATGGTCGACCTGGGCGTCATGAAGGCGGAGGATGCGGCGGGCACCCGGCTCGCACACACCCTCACGAGCTCGATCGGTGGCCACGAGAACCACCCCAAGGTCACCCGGTTCGAGATGGACTGGGGCCACGTGCTGCTGCTGTGCAGCGATGGCCTGATCCGCCACGTGTCGGACCAGCGGATTCGCGAGGTCCTGCGCTCGATGACGTCGGCGAAACAGGCGTGCGAGACGCTGCTGCAGGATGCGCTCGATGCGGGCGGCAGCGACAACGTGACGATCGTGGTGGGAAGAGCGGTCAAGAGAGACTGACGGGGGGCGAAAGCGCGAGCCGCACGCCTAATACAGGTACGGAATCAGCGCCGCCGTGTGCCGCTCGTACTCGCCGTACTCCGCGAACGTCTCCCGCATGCGTGCTTCCTCGTAGCGGCTCTTGATGCGGAACGAGAGCACCATTCCCGCGAAGCCCAGCAGAGCTCGCCACTCGCCGATCGCCAGCGCCATGCCAAGCATGGCGAACAGGATCCCGGTATAGATCGGGTGCCGGACGCGGCGGTAGGGTCCGGTCCGGATCAGCGCGTGATCCTCCTTCACCACCACCTGCGCGCTCCAGTTGCGTCCGAGGTGGCGCCGGGCCCACACGGAAAAGCCCAGGCCCAGCGCCAGCATCAGGGTGCCGACCGTGGGAAAGAACAGACCGGACGGCACGAAGCGGGCGGTGAGGGGCCGAGGGAGCCAGCGCGGCGCCGCGAAGCAGAGGACCCCGATCATGAGGGGAGCGCGGTGCGCCAGCTTCGACGCGAGCGGCTCGGGCCGGGTGGTGCGCTTCACGTCACGAGCGCTCAGCCACCAGTAGACCAGCCACACCACCCAGAGCGCCGGGATGATCGTGGACAGGATGAGGTCGTAGCGCATGGAGAGAATATAGATCTCCGCCGCTCCGACCAGCCGCCCGGGTGAGCAACCGCCCCGACGTGCGCTTTCCTCTGCTCAGGACCGAAGCGCCACCCACAAGGCCGCGACCGAGAGCACGACGCCGATCGCCATCTTGACGGCGGCCGCCATCGCCCGACCCAGCATCGCGCCCCACCCCGCGCGTGCCGCCACGTCGGACTGCCGCGCCCGGGTGTACTCGAACAGCGCCGCTCCCACGAACGCTCCCACGAAGCCGCCGATGACGGAGCCGATCAGCGGCACCGGCACGCCGACGATCGCACCCGCCAGGCCGCCGAGCAGCGCACCCCAGCCGGCCCGGCTGGAGCCGCCGAACCGCCGCGCGTAGCTGAACCCGATTCTCGCCTCCGCGACCTCGCCCAGGGCCGCGAGGCCGATCACGACGATCAGGAACCACGCGCTCATGTGCTGGTAGTCGCTCAGCCAGCCGTAGCCGATGATGGCCAGCACGATGAGCCAGAGGCCCGGCAGGCCGAATGGAATCAGCAGCAGTCCCACCAGGCAGGTCACCAGCAGCAGGACCGGGCCCAGGCCGCTCATGACGCCTCCGCGTCCCTGGGACGAATCACGACCTCGTGCTCGTGGCCGTCGTCGCGCAGCATCACGATCTCGCCCTCCAGCTCACGCCCGTCGAGCGTGATCCGCTGGTTGCCCAGTCGCGCCGCCGAGGGGTGATGCACCACGATCCGGTACCGGCTCCGCCCGTGGCGGTAGTCGATGGTGAACGTCTCCCACCCGGCCGGCACGCGCGGATCCAGGCTCAACCGATTCTCCCGCTTGGTGAAGCCCAGAATGGCCTCGAGTCCCACCCGGTACATCCAGCTCGCCGACCCGGTATACCAGCTCCACCCGCCGCGCCCCACGTGTCCGGCGGCGGTATAGACGTCGGCCGCCACCACGTAGGGCTCGAGCTGATAGGTCGCCACCTCCTCGGGCGTGCGCGAGCGGCTGAGCGGGTTGATCATCTGGAACAGCTCGAACGCCCGGTCGCCGTGGCCCTGGAGCGCGGTCGCCAGCACCGCCCACAGCGCCGCGTGGGTGTACTGCGCGCCGTTCTCGCGCACCCCCGGAAGGTAGCCCTTGATGTAGCCCGGGTCGCGCGGGGTCTGATCGAACGGGGGCGTGAGCAGCGGCAGGATTCGCGCGTCCTCCTGGACCAGGTACCGCTCCAGCGACCGCATGGCCTGCGCGCGGTGCCCCGGCTCGCCGGCGCCGGAGATCACGCTCCAGCTCTGGGCGATCGAATCGATCTTGCACTCGTCGTTGGTGGCCGAGCCGAGCGGCGAGCCGTCATCGAAGTAGGCCCGCCGGTACCACTCGCCGTCCCATCCGGCGGTCTCCGCGGCACGCGCGTAGTCATCGGCCTGGCGGCGGAACTCCGTGGCGCTGGACGCATCACCGCGCTGCTCGGCGTGCACGGCGAAGCCTCGTAGCGTCGCGATCAGGAACCAGGCGAGCCAGACGCTCTCGCCCCGGCCTTCCACGCCGACCCGGTTCATGCCGTCGTTCCAGTCGCCGATCCCGATGAGCGGGAGCCCGTTGGCGCCGACCGTCGAGGCCTTGCGGAGCGCCCGCAGACAATGCTCGTACACCGACCCCAGCTCGCTCGAGACCGCCGGGAGGTCGTACACCTCGTGCTCGTGCGGCTCGAGCGGGCGCATCGTGAGGAACGCGACCATCTCGTCCAGCACCGACGCGTCACCGGTGACGCGCAGGTACTGGTCCACCACGTACGGCAGCCAGGCGAGATCGTCGGAGAACCGGGTGCGGACGCCGCGGCCCGACGGCGGGTGCCACCAGTGCTGCACGTCGCCTTCGATGAACTGCCGCCCGGCGGCGCGGACGATGTGCTCGCGGGCGAGCGCCGGCTCCGAGTAGACCAGCGCCATCACGTCCTGCAGCTGGTCCCGGAACCCATAGGCCCCGCTGCTCTGGTACAGCCCCGAGCGGGCCCACACCCGGCAGCCCAGCGCCTGGTACAGCAGCCACCGGTTGAGCATCACGTCGAACGACGGGTCGGGCGTGCGAACGGTGACGGCCGACAGGCGCCGGCTCCAGCGCGCCACCGTCTGCTCGGCCGCCGCGCGCGCGTGGGCCGGGTCCGCCAGCCGATCGAGCGCCTGGCGGGCGGCCGCCTCGTCCTCGCCCGCGCCGAGCAGGACGACGATGTCCCGAGACTCGCCCGGCGCGAGCTGCACCAGGCAGCGGAGCGCCGCGCACGGATCCAGGGCCGACCCCGCCGCGCCGGTGAGCGGTATGGCCAGTGCCGCCGGCGCGGCGACGGTCCCGTTGCGCCCCAGGAACTCGCGCCGGTCGGCGGTGAAGTCGGTGACCGGCTCGCTCAGGCCGCAGAAGGCAACCGTCCGCCCGAAGTGGGGGTCGAACGTGTTCCACGCCAGGATGGCCCGCCGGTCGGGGTCGTAGCTGGTGTGCACCTGGTGCTGGGTGTGCTCCCGCTGCGCGCCGAGCGCCCATTCGACGAATGCGGTGAGGGTCAGCCGGCGCGGCCGCTCGCCGACATTGGTGAGGCGGAGCAGCGCGATCTTGACCGCGGCCTCGTCGGCCAGGCCCAGCGTGAGCGAAGTGGCGATGTCGGCCTGGCGGTGCTCGAACGTCGACGAGCCCGGCCCGTGGCGGACCTGGTACTCGCCCAAACTCCGCACCGGCGCGGGGGTGGGGCACCAGACCTCGCCGCTCTCCTCGTCTCGCAGGTAGAGCACGTCGCTTGGCGGATCGGTCACCGGGTCGTTGTGCCACGGCGTCAGCCGATAGAAGTAGCTGCTGCCGCACCAGGCGAAACCGCCGCCCCGCTCGGTGACGAGGAAGCCGCCCAGCGGGTTGGCGATGACGTTGGCCCAGGGGAGCGGCGGCACCCGATCGCCCTCGACCCGGATGGTGTAGTCGCCGTCGGCCGCGACGGCGCCGAACCCGTTATCGTGGGTCGCCCCGCGCGGGCCGACGGCCGGTGCCGCGCTCGCCTGGTGAAGCGGCGCGGTCGCGACCGCCACCGCCGAGCCGAGCACGTGCTTCGCGCCCTCGATGGCGCCGGTACTCAACACCCGGAGCAGTCCGAGCGGTCCGCCTCGCGTCGCGGTGCGCGGTGGCGCGGGCTGCGACGCGAGGTCCTCGGTCACCACGTCGTCCTTGGATGCCGCGAGCACCAGCACCCGTCCCAGCGCGCGGCCGTCGCACTCCAGGTGCACCCGCGCGGTGGCTCGCAGCATGGCCAGCACCTCGGGGGCGAGCAGGTCTCGGCGCCGTACGAAGACGCCCCCCGGGCGGTCCACCATGCCGCCGGCGTGTGAGCCGTGAACGGCGGTCATGATGCTCTGCTCCAGGTCCTGGAGGTAGCTGGTGGGCCGGAGGTTGAGCACCACCAGATCCACCATCATGCCGCGGCGCCGCCAGTAATGGTGCGCCGCGAGCAGCTGCCGGAGCGTGGGCAGCCCCTCGGCGGCGTCGATGGTGGCGAGCAGGATGGGCCAGTCGCCGGAGACCCCCAGGGTCCAGAGCAGCGGCTGCGACCCGCGGTTGCGGCGCAGCTCCTCCTGCGGCGCGCGCAGCGCCGCGTTGGAGTAGAACAGATGCCCGGCCAGCTCCTGGAACACGCCGGCGTCGCCCGGCGATACGCCCAGCTCGCGGAGCTCCACTTGGGTCGAGGTCCAGGCCAGGTCGAGGGCGCGCTGGGCGGCGCGAGGATGGTGATAGCGGTCGGCCAGCTCGAACGCGCGCTCGCGGGTGGCGGCCACGAGCGTGGTGAACGCCACCGACGCCGATTGCCGCGGCTCGAGATGCACCCGGGTCCGGAGCGCGAACACCGGATCGAGCACCGCGCCGGTCGAGCCCGAGAGCTCGCCCGGCCGCTCCAGCGCGATCGGGGCGCGGGTGGTGCGGCCGCGGCCCAGGAAGCGGGCGCGATCGGTCTCGCAGGTCGCCCGCCCGACCCGCTCCCGGCCGTCGTCCACCACGTGCACGCACCAGAGCGGCTGCTCCTGCGCCGAGCGCGGGCGGCGGGTCGCGGTGATGGCTGTGCACCACGCGTGGTACTCGGTCTCCACGAACAGGTTGCCGAAGGCGGGGTGGGCGCGGTCGGCGTCGGGCGGGGCCAGCACGATCTCGCCGTAGCTGGTCAGCTCGATGTCGCGCGGCGTGCCGCCGGTGTTGGTGAGGGTGATGCGCCGGACCTCCGCCGCGTCCGCCGGGACCACGGCGATTTCCGTGCGGGTCTCGATCGCGCCGTCCACCCGGTGGATGGTGACGCGGTCGGTGGCGAGGAAGGCGCGGTAGCGGTCCGGCTCGGCGCACACCGGCTGGTGTCCGGCCGACCACACGCGCCCGTCGCCCAGGTCGCGCAGGTAGCAGAACTGGCCGGTATTGTCGCGGGTGGCGTCGGCCCGCCAGCGCGTCACCGCCAGCTCCTCGAACCGGCTGTAGCCGCTGCCGCAGTGACTCACCATGACGGTGTATGGCAGGTGGCCCAGCAAGGCCACGTGCGGGGCCGGCGTGTCGGGCAGATCCACCTCGCGCACCACCGGCCGCTCGAGCTCGGGATCGGGCAGCGCCTCGTCGGCCCGGCTCACCTGCGGCTCCTGTAGCTCGAGCCGGCGCGGCGCCCGCTCGTGCAGCAGCAGCTCCACCGAGCGCACCATCGAGTCGGCGTGGAATCGCCGCTGCCAGAGCTGGGCGGTGAGCGCGTTGGCGAGCGCCACCAGGCTCATGCCGACGTGGTGCGCCATGTAGGCCCGCACCAGGCCGAACGACCGGCCCGGATCGGGACGGGTATAATCGAGCGACTCGTGGAAGCCGTACTGACCCAGCGCGCCGGCCTTCTCGAGCGTGCCCAGGTTGGCGATGGCGCGCTCGGGCGTGATCATCGCCGCCAGCGCGGAGGCGTACGGGGCCACCACGAGGTCCCGGCCCAGGCCGCGCTTGAGCGCCAGGTCGGGCACGCCGAAGGCGCGATACTGGTAGGTCTGATACCGGTCCCGCACGTTGTAGGCGCTCTCGCTGATCCCCCAGGGAACGCGGCGGTCGGCGGCGTAGGCCATGTGCCGCCGCACGGCGCCCTCGCAGGTCTGGTCCAGCACCGTGTAGGGGAACGAGCGCATCACCAGGGTCGGCATCAGGTACTCGAACATGCTGCCGCTCCACGACACCAGGGCCGTGGCGCCGGCGGCGCGGGTGAGCGTCCGGCCCAGCCGGAACCAGTGCTCCACCGGCACCTGATTGCGGGCCACGGCCAGGAAGCTCGCGAGCCGCGCTTCCGACGCGAGCAGGTCGTAGTGCGCGCCGTCCAGCGACGGCGAGCCGGCCTGGTAGCCGATGGCGAACAGGCCGCGGCTCTTGTCGTACAGGAAACCGAAATCCATGGCGTGCATGTAGGTGTCGGCGCGGTCCGCCAGGATCTCGAGCCGCGAGAGCAGCGCCGCCGCGGCGGAGGAGTGCGCCGCCACCGACCGCCACGACTCCGAGCGCGCCACCGGCCGCGCGTCCCGCCCGGCGGCCGGCAGGACCGAGAGGCCCGAGAGCCGGGTCTCCTGATCCCGGAGCAGGTCGAGCGCCCACTCGATCCAGGCCCCGGGCGGCTCCACGGCGGTCGCCGGCGGGGGCAGCGGCGCCAGGGCCGCCCAGGCGCGCTCGAGCGCTGGGCCGACGGCGGACAGCACCGCCTCGGGCGCGACATTGTCCGCCCCGGCCAGCACCGACTCCGCTTCGCGCAGGGCGGTGTCCGCCAGGGCGAGCCCGCGCGCCCCCTCCGGGTCGCCGGGGTCGACGCCGCGGAGCCGCTCCACCGCGAGCAGCACGCCCGTGCGGAGCGCGCGCCAGGTGCGCGCGTCGAATACCGGCTCGTCGGGGATGCTCAGGCAGGCCTGGCGCAGCGCGATCAGGTGCCCGGCCAGGTTGCCGCTGTCCACGGTCGAGATGTAGGCCGGCTCCATGACCGACAGGTCGCGCAGGTCGTACCAGTTGTACCAGTGGCCCCGGAACCGCCGCATGGTCTCGAGCGACGCAAAGGCGCGCTCCAGCCGGTCGGTCATGTCCTCCGCGGTGATGAAGCCGAGATCGTAGGCGCTGATGGTGGCCAGGAGCTGGAGGCCGATGTTGGTGGGCGAGGTGCGCATCGCCACCACCGGCTCGGGGTCTTCCTGGAAGTTGTCCGGCGCGAGCCAGTGGGTGGCCGGCGAGACGAACCGGTCGAAGTAGCGCCAATGGAGCAGCGCGTAGCGCATGGCCGGCGTTCGGCTCGCGGTGGGGAGCCGCCGCTCCCGCCGCACGGCCGGCCCGCTGATCGCGTAGGCGATCGAGGGCGACACCGACCACAGCACCAGCAGGGGCACGGCCGCCCCGATCAGTGCCGGCAAGTCCACCGCGCGGCCGTCGGCGGCCGCCACGCCCAGCGCTAGCGCCAGAAGTCCCAGCGGCAGGGCCACGGCCGGCCACATGGTCCGCCACGCTGCTTCCGGGCCGGAGGAGATGAGCCGCTCGGTCTGCGACGCGGTCTGCCATTCGAGCAGCTGGCGCCGGGTCACCAGCAGCCGCCACAGGGTCCGGAGGATCGCGTCGGCGGAGACCCAGGCCTGGTGCGGCAGGAAGGTGATGGCGATCGCCGTCTGCTGCATGCTGGTGGCCGCATCGTGGGCCACCGCCGCGTAGTAGGCGCGCCAGGACTTGTCCCTCGGCGGCTGGAGCATGGCCAGCAGCAGCGCCACGGCGTGCGGCGCCGCGATGGCCCCCAGCGCGAGCAGCGTCCAGCGGAGCGGCCCTCCCGGGAGGAGGGTCCACCCGGCGATGAGGAATGCCAGCTGCGCCAGCTCGGCCACGCTCCGTCGCAGGTTGTCGAGGATCTTCCAGCGGGAGAGCAGCGAGAGGCGGTTCGGCTCCGGGCCGTCGGGCCCGGGCACCCGGTTGGTGAGCCAGCGGAGCAGCTGCCAGTCGCCCCGGATCCAGCGGTGCTTGCGGCGGGTAAAGGTGAGATACCGGGCCGGGTAGTCATCGTACACCACGATGTCGCTGGTGAGCCCGGCGCGGGCATAGTTGCCCTCGATCAGGTCGTGCGACAACAGCGTGTTCTCGGGGAACCGCCCGTGGGTGGCCCGCTCGAAGGCATCCACGTCGTAGATGCCCTTGCCGGTGAAGCTTCCCTCGCCGTACAGGTCCTGATAGACGTCCGAGACGGCCGTCGTGTAGGGATCGACCCCCGGATGCCCGGAATGCACCGCCGCGAACTGCGACCGGTGCGCGCTCGGCAGCGACACGCCGACTCGCGGCTGCAGGATGCCGTAGCCGCGCACTACCCGGCCCAGCACCGGGTCGTACACCGCCCGGTTGAGGGGGTGCGCCAGCGCGCCGATGAGGAGGACCGCGGTGTCCGGCGGGAGCAGCGTGTCCGAGTCGAGCGTGATCACGTAGCGCACGCCGCGGAGCGGCGCAATCTCGCCGACGACGCTCGAGAACGCGCCGGTGTCCCCCCCTCGGAGGAAGCGGTTGAACTCGGCCAGCTTGCCGCGCTTCCGCTCCCACCCCATCCACACGCCCTGGCTCGGGTTCCAGCGACGCGGCCGGTGGAACAGGAAGAAGGGATCTTCCCCGCCCTCGGCATATTCGGCGTTGAGGGTCCGGATCCCGGCCTCCGCGGCCGCGAGGATCGCCGCATCCCCCTCGCGGGTTTCGGTGGGCGCGTCGGTGAAGTCGCTCAGGATGGCGAACTGGAGGTGCGACTCCCGGTTGGCCAGGTACTGCACCTCCAGGTGCTCGAGCGCCTCACGCACCGCTTCGACGCTGCCGAACAGCGTGGGCACCACCACGACCGTTCGCAGGCCCTCGGGAACGCCGCCCTGCTTGACCAGGTCCAGCTTGGGGAGCCGCCGCGGCGGCAGGAAGGTGGTGAGGAGCTGGTTCATCGCGGTGACCGCGATGTCGATCGCGGGAATGAGCGCGAACAGAAGCACCAGCGGCCACCCGGCGCGCGCCTCGCGTCCCCCCAGCCAGAGCACGGCCGCCAGCGCGGCGATCGTGCCGGCCAGGATCCCGCCGACGAAGACGACGTTCGGGTGGCGCAGCGCCCAGCGGTAGAGCGCCAGGCCGGGGGGCGCGCGGTACTCGCAGCGCCGCTCCAGCTCTGCCAGTCCGTCGTCCACCAGGTAGTAGCCCACGTGCCGCCGCCGGTACGCGTCGGCCGCGCCGTTGCCCGGCGCGGCCAGGGCCAGGTCTACGGCCACCTGCGCCACCGCGGGCTCCGCGGTGCGGGTGCGCTTGGCGATCCGCTCGACGACGTGGCGGTACTGGTCGCGGGTCTCGAAGGTCATCCCGCCGTACACGCCGCCCGGATCGCGGCGGAGCACCGCCTCCATCGCGCTCTGCCGCTCGACGAAGGCCTCCCAGTCCATCCGGGCGATGCCCCGGAGGCTGGTGATGCTGTTGGCCATGATGATCTGCGTGAGCGCCACCCGCTCGTTGGCGCGCGCGGCCGCCTCTTCGGCGTGCATCGCGTGCTCGGCGATCCAGTGCTCCAGCCGGAGCAGCGGCGGATGGGCGCCGCCGGCGGCCCGGAGCTGCGCCAGCAGCCGGGCCACGAAGGTGGGTGTGAGCGCGGGCGGGGTGGAGACGAACTTGTGCAGCGCGGCGGTGGCGGCGGCCGTCCGGTCGCCCTGGTCGGCGAGCAGCCCGGCCCACTGGTCAGCCGACTCGAGCTCGTCGAGCCGCCGCACCGTGCGCAGGGCCATGCGCCGCACGCTCTCGATGAGGCCCAGCCGCAGCATCGCGGGGATCGCCCACAGCTCGCCGATGGCGAGCTGGCGGACCTCCTGGAACGCGCCCAGGAACAGGTCCACGCTCTCCAGCTCGACGCGCGCCTCGGTGTGCGAGATCAGGGTGATGGCGATCTCGTACACCCGTGGGTAGCCCGCCAGGGCGCCGCCGGCCAGCTCGGGCAGCTCCCGGTAGTAGCCTCGCGGCAGGCTCTCGCGCACCTCGCGGATGTGCTCCTGCACCACGTGCAGGTTGTCCAGCAGCCACTCGCCGGCCGGGCTCACGTTCACGTCCTGGTCCGCGGCGGCGGCCAGGCGCTGGTGCGCGGTATCAAGAATGCTGCGGGTCTCGTCGAGCCGCACCAGCAGCCGGGCGCGGCGGCGGCTGGGGCGAGCGGCGACCCGCTGCCCGCGCGCGAGCGTGCGTGCGCGCTCGGCGAGGTGCTCGGCGCCCAGGAGCTCGCCGCGAATGGGGCCCGCGAGCAGGTCGTCCGGCGGGGCGGCGGCTCCGGCGAACAGGCGGGAAAGGCGAAGCGAAGTCAGACGGATACGGGCGAATTCGGGCCGCCCCCCCACACGAAGGGGACAGCGCGTGAGCAGTGAACCGCGGCGAACGCAGACCCGAGCAAATCTAGCGGCGGCGGCTCGCCGTGCTCCAGGCCGGAGGCCGGGGGCCCGATGTGCGCCCAATCACCGCGACCGACCGGCCCCCTGTCATAGGTACCTCCCCATGCGACGTGCGAAAACATTCGATCGAGCGCTCGCGGCCGGAGCGCTGCTCGGCCTGTGGGCGCTGGCGCGGGACGCGCGGCGGCGGCGGCGCTTCGAGCTCAGAGACCGGGTCGCCCTGGTGACCGGCGGCTCGCGCGGGCTCGGGCTGGTGCTGGCCCGTGAGCTGGTGCGCGAGGGCGCCCAGGTGGCCATCTGCGCCCGGGACGAGGCCGAGCTGGCGCGTGCCCGGCATCAGTTCGCCGCGCAGGGCGCCGAGGTCTTCGCCCTGACCTGCGATGTGACCGATCGCGACCAGGTCGA
>DASSMN010000211.1:0-5541 GCA_035688885.1 Gemmatimonadales bacterium | reverse complement strand
ATCCGCCGCAGGGCGGCCAATGAGGACCCACCCGGTCCCCGCGACGATGGCCTGCCCGGCGGCGATGCCGTCGATGCCGTCCATGAAATGATAGGCGTTGGTCATGCCTACGATCCAGAGCAGCGCCAGCACACAGCCGAGCCAGCCGAGCGGCAGCGGCCCCGCAGGCGGCAGATCGAGCGCTCGCCAGCAGCCGACGACCGCGAGGAGCAGCCCGGCCGCGGCCAGCTGCACCACGAGCCGCGCCCGAGTGGAGAGGGAGCGGACATCGTCCACCCAGCCGGCGAGGGCAACCGCCGCTCCGCCGACGAGCCACGCCGCCATCGGCGCCGGCAGTCGGCCCGTGGCCAGGCAGCTCGCGAGGAGTCCGGCGAGCAGCGTCACGACCACGATGACGATGCCCCCGCCCCGCGGCGTCGGCACCTCGTGCGAGCTCCGCTCCACCGGCACATCGAGCACCCCCCGTCGGAGCGCCAGGCGCCGCACCCACTCCACAGCGGCGTATGAGGTGGCGACAACCAGCACGGCGAGCGCCAGGCCGATCATCGCGAATGGGCCCGGTGCCAGGCGCCGGTCTCGCGGAGTCCGTCATCGACCGGTACGGGCGGTCGCCACTCCAGCAGCTCGCGCGCTTTCGAGCTGTCGACCTGGAGGGTGCCGCACAGGCGCTCGTAGGCGGCTTGAGCGCCAGCCAACCGCGCTCCCAGCTTGAGCCAGCTCGGCGGCATCGGGAGCAGGCGAGCCGGACGGCCCACGCCGTCCGCCAGCCACCGAATGAGCTGCGGCGTGGAGAGGTCGGTCCCGTCGGAGGCCAGGAAGGTTTCGCCGGCGGCGCGTGGATCGGTGGCGCACCGCACCAGGAGATCGCACAGGTTCGCGAGGCCCACCAGGCTTCGCTGGTTCCGTACCGATGCCAGCGGCAGCGGAAGGCCGCGTTCGATGGCCTTGAGCAACCGATCCAGGTTGCCCCGGACGCCGGGCCCGTACACCAGGCAGGGTCGGACCACCACAGCCTCGAGGCCCGTGGCGGCGGCAATCGACCGCAGCTCCTCTTCGGCTTCGAGCTTGCTCACGCCATACGGGTCCTCGGGAGCCGGCGCGTCGCCCTCGGTAAAGGGCCACACCCCGCTGCGCTCACCGTTCACCTTGATTGAGCTCACGAACACCAGGCGGGGCACCCGCGCCGCCGCGCATTCCTGGGCGAGCCGCGTGGTCCCCGCGACGTTCACCGCACGGTAGTCGGCCAGCGGATCGGTCGAGGTATCCCGCAGCACGTGCACCCGGGCAGCCAGGTGGATCACCACGTCCACATGCGCGAGCACCCGCCGCCACTCGGTGCCCGCACCGATCTCACCCACGGTGCGCACTTCGCCCGGGAGCGCCACCGGAAACCGTACCGCGGCGCGGACCGCGAGTCCGCGCGCCGCCAGCGTCTCGCATAACGCCCGGCCGATGAAGCCGTTGGCGCCCGTCACCAGCACTCGCGTCATCCGGCGGCCTCGGCGTAGACGGCGAGCGTCTGCTGGATGACGTAGCGCTCGGAGAACTGCTCCTCCACTCGCTCCCGCCCCCGCGCACCCATGCGTTCGCGCTCCGCGGGGTCGGCCAGCAGGCGGCCGATCGCCTGCGCCAGCGCGAGCGCATTGCGTACCGGCACGAGCAGGCCGTTCCACTCGTGGCGAACCACCTCGCGGCAGCCGGGCGCGTCGGTGGCGACGATGGCCCGCCCGCTCGCGGCCGCCTCCACCAGCACCTTGGGCAGCCCCTCGCGATAAGATGGCAGACACACGATGTGGGCCCGCCTGAGCACATCCGCCATATCGTCCCGCTGTCCCCACCACTCGATGCTGCCCTCATCGTGCCAGGTCCGAAGCTGGGCCTCGGGGAGGCCCGCCGGGTTGTCCGGGTCCGCCGCGCCGGCCAGGACGAACTTCGCACGGGCGCCGGAGGAGCGGAGCGTGCGCGCGGCCTCCACGAACTCCACCACGCCCTTGTCGCGGAGCATCCGTGCCGCCAGCACCACGACAGGGACACCGGGCTCCTCTGGGGTCGGGTGGAACAGCGACATGTCCACCCCCGCTCCCCGGATGAGCCTGGTCCGGCCGGGGTCGGTGAGCCCGCGCCTGGCGAACAGGTCGCGGTCGTCGGGGTTCTCGAAGATGACCCACGAGCCAGGCCGGCGAAGCGCCGCGCGGTAGCCCGCCGCCACGGCCCGACGCACCAGCGCCGCGCGGGCGCCCTGCGAGATGAACACGAATCCCAGGCCGGTCATCCAGCTCACCACGGCGGGCCGCCGCAGCACTCGCGCGGCCAAGCCGCCGTAGAGCACCGGCTTGATGGTGGCGTGCTCGATGAGATCGGGCCGGAGCCGATGGTACAGGCGCACGATCGCGGCGAGCGACGCCAGCTGCCCCGCCGGATTCACCCCCCGCCGCGTGAGCGCGATCGGGTGATGGGTGAGTCCATACCGCGCGAGCCCCGCGGCCGCGGGGCTCGGCGGGGTGGCCACGTGCACGTCGTAGCCGGTCGCTGCGGCGGCTCGGGCCACGGGGAGCCGGTGCGAGAGAAAGAAGGGAGCGTCGTTGAACAGGTACAGCAGCCGACGGGAGGCCACGTCAGCTTCGCCGAGCCGCGGTCGATCCGGACTCGAGCAGGGCGCGGAGCCGAGGCTCGGCCAGGTCGAGGGAGTAGGCGGACTCGACCCGACGCCTGCCGGCCTCACCCATGCGCTGGCGCAGGGCGGGATCGTCCCTGAGCCGGCCGAGCGCCGAGCGCCAGTCCTCGGGTGTGCGCGCCAGGAAGCCGGTGACGCCCGGGTCGACGATCTCCGGATTGACGCCCACCGGTGAGGCCACTACGGCACGCCCCGCGGCCATGTATTGCAGCAGCTTGTAGCCGCACTTGCCCCGTTCCCATTCGGTGTCGTCCAGCGGCATGATGCCGACGTCGAACGCGAGGATGTCGTTCGCCTCGGTCTCCTCCGCCCAGGGTCGAAGCTCGACGCTGCCCGTCGCGAGCCCTTCGGGCAGACGGTCCGCGCCGACCAACCGTACCCGCCCCCCTCCGGCCACCACCTCGGCCAACGGTGCCGCAACCGGCGCGAGATAGCGTTGGGTCACCGGCGTGCCCATCCACCCCACGGTGAACGGCTCGCCCGCGTTTGGGGGCCGCACCTGGTACCGGCGTGGGTCCACCACCGTGGGCAGGATCTCCACCCGACGAGCACCAGCCGCGCGGGCCCGATCCGCCAGGTAGCGGTTGCCGGCGATCACCAGCGCCGCGCCGCGCATGACCGCATCGATCTTCCGCGGCCACAGACCGCGGAGCAGCGGGTTGCTGGATCGGTCGTACCGATGAAAGGTGGCGTCGTCGTAGTCCACCACGTACGGCACACCCAGGCTCGACAACAGCCGCTCGACCACCGCCGGAGCACCGGGAAACAACTCCTTTTCGATCCACACCACGTCGTACCGGCCCACCGACGCCAGCTTGGCTAGCCGCCGGACGTAGTCCCGAGCGATGGATCCGAGCCCCGGCCGCCGACCCGCGTAGAGCCGCGCTACGTACTCATCCGGCGAGAGCGCCGCAACCGTCACCGCGATCCCGCTTTGCTCGAGACGGGGCACATATTGGTAGAAGCGGAGCCGACTGCTGGCGCCGAGCCGGCCGTAGCGGGTCAGGGCGAGAACCTTCATTCCCGAAACCGCAAGGTGCTCCCTTCGAGGCCGGCCCCGGTGGCCAGCATCCAGTAGGCACGGATGGTGTCGCGCGCCTGCCGGGGCGCTCCGCCGCCCAGCGCCGCGACCACCCGCACCACCGGCTCCAGCCCCAGCGTCGCCAGGCGAACCGCGGTGGCGCGCGCGGGCGAGAAATGGCGCCGGGCATAGTGGAGGCGGCTCCGGAGCAGGTAGAGCAACCGCTCGGCGCGCACCTGATCGGAGGTACCGCCGCCTCGGTGAAAGGCCCGGGCGCCGGCGAGAAAGTAGCTGTGCCAACCGGCTTCACGAGCCCTGAGCGAGAAGTCGAGGTCCTCCAGGTACACGAAGTATCGCTCGTCGAATCCGCCCAGCCGCTCGAACAGGCTGCGCCGCACCAGATAGAAAGCCCCGATCACGTGATCCACCCGACGGCTCTGCCGGTGATCCCAGTCGCGCATGACGAAACCGGGAAATGCGCCCGGCAGCAGCCGATCGAGTCCCGCGGCTCCCGCGACCAGTTGTCCGGCCGTCGGAAACCGGGCGCAGCTGCGGGCGATCCGGCCCGCCGCGTTCACCAGCTGAACACCGCAGATCCCGATGTCCGCCGCGTTGGGGCTCTCCAGCCATTCGAGTGGCGCCGCCAGCGAATCGAGCTCGAGCCGGGTATCGGGATTAAGGAACAGGATGTAGGGGCTCTGCCCTGCCCGTGCCCCCTGATTGCAGGCTGCGGCGAAGCCGCGATTGGTGGGGTTCCGGATGATCTCGAGCGGCAGGTCGCCGCGGTCGAGCCCTTCGGCCGAGCCGTCGGTGGATGCGTTGTCCACCACGACGACTCGCCCTAGCGTGACCCGGCTCCGATCGGTGGCGGCCAGGGAGGCAAGGCACTCCGCCAGCTGCCGGCCGGAGTTCCAGTTGACGGTGACGACGTCGCAGCCGATCACGGGAGGGCGACGGCGGGCACCGGAGCCGGCGCGGGCGAGGCCGCCGGCCCGTCCCGCTCCAATCGGCGATGGTTGATGAGCGCCACGGGTAGGAAGATGACCCACATCAGGTCGTACTTCTCGAGGTAGGGATTGGTGGCGTCGCCGATCAGAAAGCAGGTGAGGCCCACCAGCACCGCCAGCATGTAGCTGGCCCGCGCGCCGCCGTCGCGGATCACGCGGATCGCCTCGGCATAGACCCACACCACGGCGCTGGTATAGGCGATGAAGCCGATCAGCCCGGTGTGGAACAGCAGCGCCGCGTAGGACAACTCGTAGGCCCACGGCTGCTCGACCGACCGCACCGACCCCGCCGCGCTGGCGCCGTGTCCCGCGCCGAGGAGCGGCGCATTGGCCCACTCGGTCATGAGCGCGACGAACTGGCTGCTCCGCGCGGTGGCGCTCACGTCCCGACCGAAGTCGAACCCCTGCAGGAACATCCGCCAGACGGTGCCGAGGTTGAACCCGTACACTGCGTTGAGATAGACCACCAGGGCCAGCAGGGCGACGCCGGCGCCCGCCACGGTGCCCCGCATGACGTGCCGGCTCGATTGCCGATCCTCCCGGGGGAACAGCCGCCGAGCGGCCAGCGTGAAGAGCGGCGCCAGCGACACCACCAGCAGCAGCGCCCGGCGGCCGCTCAGCAGGACCACGACGCCGCCTGCGACCAGGGCCGTCCACAGCCAGAAGCGTGAGGCCGGCAGCGAGGCCCGGTCGGACCAGGTCATGAGCACCGCGATGACGAACGGGACCAGGAACAGCAGGGACGACAGATTGTAGAGGCTGAGCTCGATATACCCGTGGTAGAGCCCGATCAGCTGGCCTTGGTCGAGCGGGACGTACAGGAACGACGGGAGCAGTCC
>DASSMN010000188.1:0-2688 GCA_035688885.1 Gemmatimonadales bacterium | reverse complement strand
GGCCATCCGATCGGCGGCGAGGGCGGCACGCTCACCGAGACGGTGACCGTGCAGCCCGGCCAGTACATCGAGTGGACCCTGGAAAGCGATTTGAACCGATCGGCGATCGGGGTGTACTGAAGCGCGCCGGCGGCTAGCGGGCGCCCCCGCCGGCGTTGGTGCCCCCACCTTCGAATCCACCGGAGCCCATCGCCGCGGTCGCGGCAACGAGCCCCGCCGCGATCGCCCCGCCGAGCAGGCCGGTACCCCCGACCGACATCCTCCGCTCCTGGATGTCGCGAACGAACCGGCGCGGCACCACGACCGCCTCGCCGAGCCAGTCGTCCCGCTCGCCGCGCCGGTTCTCGATCTCGCGAACCGCCAGGGTGACCGCCCCGGTGTCCGCCCGAAGGACGTCGCCGGCGACCTGCTCGATGCCGGGCCCGATGCGGGAGCTGAGCGAATCGCTGCCGTCGTCCGTGAGGGTGACCTGCACCCGCATGCCCGCGACCGGCACGGGGGTCGGCAGCGGGCGATACGTGTAGCAGCCCATCAGCAGCAGCGGGGCGAGGCGGGCCAGGGCCCGCCGTCGCATCAGCTGCCCAGCGGGACGGACGAGGTGTAGTTGAGCGGCGGACATGGGTTCGGATCGTTGGCGTTCTGCCCCGTCGGCGACACGCTCGGGGTGTTGGGGTTCGCGTTGATCTCGGTGATCCCGTACGGCATCCGGCCCGGAATCGGACCCGGTCCCGGCGTGGTGCTGCCGACCGGCGGCGCTGGAGCCAGCGGCGGCAGGCAGGTCCGCTTGTAGTCGTTCCACGCCTCGATGTTCAGGAACTCCTGCTCGTACTTCTCGTTGATGATATTCTCGAGCGTCGCTGGCGCGGGGCCGATCGGCGGGAACACATTCGGCGTAACGCCTCGCGCACCGTAGCCGCGCGTGGCGCGCGCGGCGTCCAGAAACGGCTGCGCCGCACCTTGACCGCCCGTATGGAAGGCCGCCTCCGCCCCGATCAGCTGGGTCTCGTCGTAGGTGATCTCCGGCTGGCGGAAGTCGCCCGCGTCGATGTTGGGGTCGATGAAGTTGAAGCCTGAGTAGACCGGCGAGGTGCCCCCCGGGGGAAGCACGCCGTTGCCGGGATCCACGCCAGCCGCTGTCTGCATGCCGGTGGTGCCCGCCGGCCGGAAGCCGAAAAAGCCGAGCGGAGCCCCGGTGCTGTCGGTAGCGGGCGTGAAGTAGAAATTGATCCGCGAGCTGTCCTCCAGCCCGGCGGCGATCCGGTGTTTCATGATCTCGATCATCGCCGCGCCCGGCCCGATATCGCCCCGGGTGGCCATGAACTGCCACCAGATGTTGTTGCCGTTGGGCGTCGCGTCGGCGAACCAGTTGAAATCGTTGTCCGGGGTGCTGATGCCCAGCGGCACCTCGGCGAGGGCGGCCGCGTAGGAGTTGGGATCCACCTCCGCCGTGTGCATGTAGATCCTCGCCTTGAGCGAGTGCGCCACCTGCGTGTACACCTCCCGCAACCCCGCCGCGTCCCGCCCCTGGTAGATCAGCTCGGCGTTGTCCTGCGGCGGGCCCAGATTGGTGGGGCCGGCGGCCGGCAGGTAGATGTTGATGGCCGAGTCGAGCTGGGCCTGCAGGTCGGCGAACACCTGGAGCTGCGGGTCGAACGCCGGCGTCTGGTTGTTGGAGTCCGCCGCCTGGCGGTAGGGCACGTCGCCCCAGACGGTGGCGGCCATGTCCATGACCAGCGCCTCGTATACCTTGCCGATGCCGATGTAGAGCGAGTCCCCCAGCCCGCGGGCCAGCTGCTGCATCTTGCGGATGTCGAGCAGGCCGCCGCCGCCATTGAGTGTCCGGTTCGAGCCGTACACCGAGGTCCAGTACGGATCGATGGTGGTCGGGTCGATGGCGTAGCGGTCGAAGCCGATCTGCTGGCGGGAGTTGCCGGAGATCTGCTGGACGTACTCCGCCGCGTTGCGCGCGATCTGACTCTGGAACTGCACGCCCTGCGCGGCCTGGATCCCGATGTAGAGCGGACCCGGCCGGGTGAGCTTGGTGATGTTGTTGGGGTCGCTGGAGACGCCCGGCCCCGAGAGGTAGTCGTTACACCCCGCCGTGGCGAGCGCGAGGGCCACGAAGGCGGCGATCGCCCAGGGCTGTGTCCTGGCTGTCATCGTCTGGTTGCTCCGCGCCGGCATCAGCGGTTGAGGGTCATGGTGAGGACGTAGGACCGCGCCTGCGGATCGTTGAAGTAGTCGATCCCGCGGACGGACGTCGCCGAGCCCAGGAGAGAGGTCTCGGGATCGACGCCGGTGTACTTGGTCCAGGTGACCAGATTCCGCCCCGCCAGTCGCACGTCGATGCTGTGGAAGCCCAGGATGCGGTTGACCCACGGCTGGTCGAACGTGTAGCCCACCGAGATCTCGCGCAGCTTCACGAACCCGGATTTCTCGATAAAGAGCGACACCGGCCCGTTGAACACGCCACCCGGCCCGGTGAACCAGGCCTCGTCGAGGGGGACAGCCATCCCCGCACCCGGGCCGGCCACATTGCCACGCAGGTAGTTCTGGCCGAACACGAAGTTCCCGCCGTCGCGCAGGACCTGGGACTCGGCGGACGTGCCGAAGTGGTCCATCGCCCCTCGGGTGCCGTTGTAGTTCTCGCCCCCGTGGCGGATGTCGAGCAGCCCGCTGACCGAGATC
>DASSMN010000272.1:0-2233 GCA_035688885.1 Gemmatimonadales bacterium | reverse complement strand
GCGGCTCGGCGCGAGGCGGCTCGGCGCGAGGCGGCGCGGCATGAGGCGGCTCGGGCCGGGGCGCGGACGGCGGGGCCGGAGTGCCGGCCACCGGCGACATCGAGGGCGAGGGTGGTGGCGGCACCGGCCCAGCAGGGTGCGACGGCGCAGTCGCGTGAGCGGGTGTCGTCCGCTCCGGGGCGGCCGCCGTCGGGACCGCCGTGCTCGAGGCCCGGGCCGCGGCGGCGGATGAGGGGGATGCCCCGGCGGGCGCCGCCGAACCCTCGCTCGTCGGCGCGGTCGCGCGCGGCTCGCCTTCGCGCCCGACCGCGAATACGGCGCTGCAGACGCTGCAGCGGGCCCGCACCCCGCTCTCGGGGATCTTGGCCGGATCCACCCGATAGACCGTCGCGCAGTTGGGACAACTGACGTTCATCGCTGCATCCTCAGGGCTGTTCTCTGGATTCCGCTCCAGACCGCTCTTCGCCGGTGGATCCCTGGCGCCGGTCGACCACGAACACCGACCCCGGCAAGGTCTTGGCGTAGCTCTTCATCTCGGTGGCAAGCTCGCTCACCTGCGCCGGATGCGCAAACCGCCGATGGCGGTTGGTGACGATGCCGATCGACAGGGTCATGAGCGGCACCCGGTGGAGCTGGCCCCGCCGGTCCTTTCCGAAGAAGTACCCGGCGCGGCGGTCCTGGTCGTTGTACTGCAGCGGAATCAGGGTGTCGAACACGTCGAGGATCTCGCTGCAGACCGTGCTGATCTCCTCGGCCGGGATGACGAAGATGAAATCGTCGCCCCCGATGTGGCCGACGAATCCGCGCGGGCCAAGCATGCCCTTGACCACATCGTGGAGGATGCGCGAGAGCAGGTAGATGACCCGATCGCCATCGTAGTAGCTGTAGCGATCGTTGAACTCCTTGAAATGGTCCAGGTCCGCGTAGCACACCGCGAACTCCTGGTTGGATTCCAGGCGCCGGCGAATTTCCCGCTCGATCTCGGTGGTGCCTGGCAGCCGGGTGGACGGGTGGACCGAGACGTCCCGCTCGGTGCGCACCAGCATGGCATCCAGCCGCGCGCGCTGCTCCGCCGGCGAGAAAATGCCAGTCACCACCTCGTCGGCTCCGGCTTCGAACCAGGCCTGCACCTGCTCGGCATGATGGTCGGCCGCGAGCACCGTTACCGGTACGATGGCCGTGAACGCGTCCAGCTTGAGCCGGCGAACTAGGTCCAGCCCCCGATCGACCGATCCGTTGCCGTCCACGAACAGCAGGCACGGGTGGCCCCGGAGGACAATGGCCTCGACCTCTTCCGGCTGGCTGAATCCCAGCAGCGGGAAAGCGTTGGTCCCAGCCCACTGCCGCACCAGGGCAGGAACCGGACACGCCTCCGGCGAGAAGAAGAGGATCGTCGGCCGAGTCCGCACCCATAGCCTCTCGTAAGGGTTTATCGCAAGCTAACTTGGACGACCGAGGCCGCCAAGTCAATTAAGGAAGAACGCCCCCACGGCCACCATGGCGTAGACCGCCAGAAGCTGAACCCCCTCGAACCAGTGGGACTCCCCGTCGAGGGTGATGATCGCGGTCACCAGCGTGGCCAAACCCAGGGCAACTACCTCGAAGGGCCGGAAGACCAGGTTCATGTCGGCCCCCAGCAGCAGCCCCGCGAACACCAGGAGCGGAGCCACCAGGAGCGCCACCTGGGTGCTCGATCCGAGGGCGATCTGAAGCCCGAGGTCGATCTGTCCCTTGCGGGAGAGCACCACCGCGGCCGCATGCTCCGCCGCGTTGCCGATGATCGGTATCACGATGAGGCCGAGGAACACTTCCGACAGACCTAGCGCGTGGGTGGCCTCGGTGGCCGCGTGGACCAGCAGCTCGGATTCCACGGCCACTCCGACCGTGGCCAGCGCCAGCACCGTGACTGCCTTGCCGACGCTCCAGGTCGGCCCCTCGAGCGGATGAGGCTCGCCGCCGAACAGCGCGCGATGGGTCCGCAACGTGAACAGCAGCGAGAGCCCGTAGGTGACGATGAGAATCACCGACACCGCTTCGGACATGTGAAGCTCCGAGACGCGGGCGCTGGCCTCGGGGTGGATCGCGTGGAACAGCGCCGGGAACACCAGCGCCACGACGGAGAGCGCCAGCATGCCGGCGCTCATTCCCGCATTGGTTCGATTGAAGCGGAGCTCGTTGCGGTTGGCGCCGCCCGCCACCAGCGCGAGGCCCAGAATGAGCAGCAGGTTGCCGA
>DASSMN010000546.1:0-3787 GCA_035688885.1 Gemmatimonadales bacterium | reverse complement strand
CGCCATCCTTGGCGACCGGCCGCCAGCGCGCCAGCACCGCATCCGACGTGAGTGAGAAGATCACCCGCCAGTCAGGGTTGATGTTGATCAGTCGAAAGCGGTAAGTGCGCCCGAGCGTCAGGTCCAGCGGCGGCGGGTTGCTACTCCCGTTGACCAGACCGGGACTCTCGAAGCCAAACTGGGGCAGCGAGTCGGATGGGCCCGCGCCACCCACCACGATCAGCTTGTCGGTCTCGGGGCTGTACGGTTGCGTCGAGTCCACGACGAGCAGGGCCCCGTAGAGGCCGCTGCCCATCTGAAGTTGCTCGTTGGCGTGGGTGTGATAGATGTAGGTCCCGGCTCGCGGCGGCACGAACTCGGCGATAAAGCTGTCGCCTGGCTGAATCGGCGGCATGATGCGGGCGGGGGTGCCGCTCCAGCCGGGCACCCCGTCAGGAAAGCTCTCCAGCTCGATGCCATGCCAGTGCACCGCCGTCGGCTCGGCCAGGTGGTTGACCACCGTAATCCGCACCGGCTCGCCGCGGCGGAGAACCAGCGCGGGTCCCGGGACATCGATCGAATCACGCGCCGGTTCACTGCCACCTTCCTGAACCACGTATCCCATGCCAGCGAGCGTCCCGTACCGGCGAGGAGCCGACTGCGCCAGGAGCCGGATCTCGCGAGGGGGCCGATCGCCCAAGGGTTGCGCCCTGGGTGTCGGACCGGGCACGACATGGATGCCGAGCACCAGGCCCCCCATGCTGTGATGCATCGGTGCCGAACCCGAGCCCGCGCTGGCGTGCGGGTCGGAGGCGGGGCGGTGCGAGACGGCGGCGATCCGGGGCGCAATCACCGGGTTCGCGTCCTCCGCCATGGTCTGGTGGTACGACACGTGAAACGGAAAGTGACAGTGGAACACCCAGTTCCCTTCCCGCTCGGGCACCCAGCTCAGGGCGAAGGTCTCGCCGGGGTTGAGGAGCTGCGTCACCTCGAACGGCCGCGCATCTCCCCGCATGATCCGCTCGGACCGCCAGTCGCCCAGGCTTTCCACATGGAAGAAGAAGCCATGCAGATGCATGGGATGTGAGGCGATGGTGGGATTGATCACGCGCCATCGCACGGTCTGGCCCCTGGGATAGGTGAGGCGCTCGGTGTGGGGCCACGACTTGCCGTTGATCGTCATGTGCTCCTCGGTCTCCCGTGGGACACCGACCGAGTCCTCGAACGGATGCGACCACAGCCCGATCACGAAGATCCGGTCGTCGGGTAAGGCGCCGGCCCGATCCACGACGAGGGCGCCCGTGAGCTGACTGTCGAGCCACAGGCGATCGAACAGGCCGCCGCCGTTCAGAGCAGCCCAGTAGTAGTAGGTGCCGGGGGTGCTGGCGCGGAAACGGACCTCACGGGTCTGGCCGGGGTGGAGGACGATGCCGCTATCGCCGGCCAGCGGTCGCGCTCCGAGACCGTAGACGGTGAACGTCGAGTCGAGCGGATTGCGGAGGCTGACGCGGACCTCGGTGCCCTGCGGGACGCGGATCAGGGGGCCGGGCGCTTGGAGCGGCTGTCCGACTTCCGCGAAGGCCAGCGCGGGGAGGCCCGGGCCTCCGTCGTCCTCTGGTCGCAGGGCGCCGGCTCGGATCTCGAGCGCCAGCGTGAGCACGCCGCGCTCGAGCCGACCGGCCGGGCGGCGGTTGTCGTTGGCGGCGATGGTTTCGGGGCCGTCGGCAAGGCGACTGCGCACCGGCACGCCTCCGTCCGGACCGGCGGCCGGGCGCGCTACCAGAAGCGCGAGCAACGCAATCGGATTCAAGCGCATCGTCGAGCTCCTCGCCGGCGGGGGCAATCACGGATTGCGAAGGCGGCCGAAGGATAGATGGACCGCCAAGTTCAGTCCACGGAAGCTACGCGCGGAACCGGCGAGGATTGCCTCACGTGGCGTCGCGATCGTGCGCGCCCGGGCTACGGACGCGCATGAGCAAACGTCGTCCGGGACCAGCCAGACTGAACAAGTGAGTTCACATTGTTACTACAACCTTCTATATCACAACATTTTGCATCACTGCTATGACAAACGACTTGAATGCGGGCCAGCGACCAGGCCTTCTCGCCTGAGACCCCATTCCGCCGTGGTGACGCCGCGCTGCATGCTTCGCCGGGGGCCACCCAGAGTATCGCCCCCACCCCTTCACTTCGCTTCTTACTCGTCGTTATTTCCACCGCTCGTCCCTCTCGCTCGAGCGGCCCATGCCCCCGACTCAGCCGTTCACCCAGGTGAACGCCTTCACCGACCGCCCCTTCGCCGGGAATCCGGCGGCGGTCTGCCTCCTGCCCTCCGCGCGCGACGCCGAGTGGATGCAGCTCGTCGCGCGAGAGATGAACCTTGCGGAGACGGCTTTCCTCGTCCGCGAGGGACGCGAGTTCCAGCTCCGTTGGTTCACGCCCACCGTGGAAGTGGACCTGTGCGGGCATGCCACGCTCGCGAGCGCGCACGCGCTATGGGAGGGTGGGCACCTCGCGCCGGACGAAGCCGGGCGGTTTCAGACCCGAAGCGGCCTGCTGACGGCCGAGCGGCGCGACGGCCTCATCTGGCTCGACTTTCCGTCCACCCCACCTGCGCCGGCGGACCCGCCGGCTGAGCTGCGCGACGGCCTGGGCGTCCCGTTCCGCTACATCGGCCGCACGCCATTCGACTACCTGGTCGAGGTGGACGACGAAGCTGCCGTCCGTGGTCTCGCCCCCGATCTGGGGATCCTCGGCCGGTTGCCGGTGCGCGGCGTCATCGTGACCGCCCGGGCGGAGTCGCCCGGCCAGGACTTCGTGAGTCGGTTCTTTGCCCCCGCCGCGGGCGTGCCTGAAGATCCTGTGACCGGCTCCGCGCATTGCGCGCTGGCGCCGTACTGGGCCGCCAAGCTTGGCCGCTCGACGCTGGTCGGCTATCAGGCCTCTGTGCGCGGCGGGATCGTGCGGCTTCAGGTCAGGGGCAACCGGGTGCACCTCGGCGGACACGCGGTCACCGTTCTCAGAGGAGAGCTGCTGGCGTGAATCCGGTGGAGGCGTTCGGGGCCCTCGATCTCCGCGTCGGCCGCGTGCTCCGCGCCGAGCCCAACGAGCGCGCGCGGAAGCCGTCCTTCAAGCTCTGGATCGACTTCGGACCGCTGGGAGAAAAGACGTCGAGCGCCCAGCTTCGGGCGCTCTACTCGGCGGAGGAGCTGGTCGGCCGGCTGATCGTGGCAGCGGTGAACCTCGGCAGCCGGAACATCGCGGGCTTCGTGTCGGAGGTGCTGGTGCTCGGCCTACCCGACGCGCAGGAGCAGGTAGTGTTGCTGGCCGTGGAGCGGGATGTGCCGCTGGGCGGACGGGTGTACTGAGGAGCCCTACTGCGGCTGCTCGTCCGGCACCGGCCGCACCACCAGCCCGGTCACCGCCCCGTCGCGCGCCAGGCTCCACTCGATCAGCATGGGCCGGCGCGAGGCGTCGAACGACGCGGTGCGCTGATACACGCTGAACGTCGCGCTGTCCTCGACCCGCTCGTCCAACGCCCGCTTCTCGGGCCCGAGCCGCGAGACCGCGCGGCCGGCAAAGCTGGCCAGGTCGGCCACGCTGCCGAACGTCTGCTGCATGTCCGGCGAGAACCGGTCCCACAGTTTCTGATACTGGCTGCCGTACAGCCAGTTGGTGTACTGCCGGCCCTGCTCCAGCAGGGTGCGGGGCCGCTCTTCGCTCCGCGGGCCGCAGGCGGTGAGCACCGCCAGGCCGATGAGTTTCCACACGTGCGCACGCATCACTGGATCTCCATGGTCCCGGGACC
>DASSMN010000260.1:0-4489 GCA_035688885.1 Gemmatimonadales bacterium | reverse complement strand
CGATCCGGCGTACGCGCCGGGCGTGAGCCATCAGGAGCCGGGCGGGCTCGCGACGCGGGAGGTGCTGAGCCTCATCCAGGATCTGGGGGGCGGGCTGGTGGGCGCCGACGTCGTGGAGTACAACCCCGATCGTGACGTGGGCGGAATGACCGCGACCGTCGCGGCCAAGATCGTAAAGGAGATTGCGGGGCGGATGCTGGCGGAGGCCGGATGACCTCCGCCGCTCGGCTGCGGTCGGATCCTACTGTCTGATCCAGGTGGGCCGGAGGTCGCGGGTCACGCCAGTCACCAGCTCGCGGACGACCTCACGGTTGGCGTCATCGGGGTTCCGAACGGCGACCGACGGGTGGGCATCCGACAGCGAGACGCGGCCGACATTCTGGCTGGCCGCCGCGCTCGACCGCCACACGGTGCCGCCGGTGCGGGCATTCACCAGGCTCACGGTGAGCTGGCCCGAGACCTCCGCGCCCACCCTGAGGTCACGGACGCTGGCCACCACGCCGCGCGGCTTGACGCTGGACATGGTGAGGCGCCCGAGGAATACCGCCGACACGTCCCGGTCGCGGCCGAGCGCCTGCGCCAGCGCGGCCGGGTCGGTGCCCGGCGCGAACCGGCGCACGGTCGAGTCGGACATGCCGAGCTCCAGCAGCTCCACGTGCGATTGGCTGGCCAGCAGCTCCTCGGCGAAGTGGCGGGTGGCCAGGGCATCGAGGGAATCGCCGGCCGTCCGATCGGTGCTGAAGGTGACCAGCGCGACCCGCCCATACGGCTCGAGCTGCAGCCGTGCAGGAACCTGCGCATAGTGGGCGCCGCAGGCTGACAGCAGGAAAGCGCCGCAAACCGCCAAGAGGCGCTGCATCCGGTCGGTCCGCATCAGTCCGTATCTCCGCATGAGGTCGACACCTGGAACAGGGGTACGAGCCGAAGGGGCAAGAGGCGAGCCACACTCCGGCCGATCTCCGGCTCCCCCCGCACCCCGGTCCAGCCCTACATTGAGGGCGATGCGCTCCCGATCGGTCCTGTGGCTGGTTCCCATCCTCCTCGCGATCCACAACGCCGAGGAAGCGCTG
Source organism: Gemmatimonadales bacterium (assembly GCA_035688885.1). Lineage (GTDB taxonomy): Bacteria > Gemmatimonadota > Gemmatimonadetes > Gemmatimonadales > GWC2-71-9 > CAVVWJ01. Next base: position 3,419 of record DASSMN010000260.1, on the reverse strand, counting down.
TTCTTCCCCCGCTATCTCCCGTTCGTGCTATACCGGCTGCCGGCCGGCTGGCAGGCCCTCATCGCCCCGCTCACCACCGGACAGGTAGGAGCGGCGCTCGCGGTGGTCACGGCGGTGGCGTTCCTCTTCGCCGGGTGGGCCTACCAGCGGCCCGAGAGCAGGCTGGCACTCTGGCTGGTGCTCCTGATCCAGGCCACGGTGCTGCTCAATGTCCTCTGGCATCTGGCCGCCGCCGTGGTGCTGTTCGGCGGGTACGCGCCGGGCGTGGTGACAGCGCTCCTGATCAACCTTCCCTTCTCGCTCTACCTCCTCGGTCGCGCCCGGCAGGAGCATTGGCTGAGCTCGCGTGCGCTGTGGGCGCTGGTGCCCGCCGCCGTCGTGCTGCACGGGCCGCTGCTGGCGGCGCTGATGGTGCTCACCGAGCGCTGGTCCCGATGACCTGGGACGACGGCGCAGCGTTCTTCGAAGCGCTCGCACCGAACTACGTCGTCGAGCGCCGGCTCGGCCGCGGCGGCATGGCCACGGTGCATCTGGCGCGCGAGCTCCGTCACCGACGCCCGGTGGCCCTCAAGGTGATGCGTCAGGTTCATCGGCGCCCAGAAGCGTCGGGCTAGTACTGGTTAGGGCGAGAGTACCTCGATGGGTCGCGAGGAATGGATCGCTCGAACAGCGCCATCTCGTAGTCAAAAGCTCGCGACGAAACGACGATGGGCGGGCGACCCATGTCTGTCAACGGGCCGAGGTGATCCGCAGCTTGTTGCACTTACTGGAACGGCGTAAGTTGCCGTTTGCGTCTCGCGGATGACCCTTCGGCGGAGCCATCATGGAGCCTGGAACCCCTTCCGATCTCACCCCCTCGCGACGTCGTTTTCTCAGCCGGCTTTCGTTCGCGCTGTCGGGATTCATTGGCGCCGTAGCGACCGTGCCCGTCATCGGGTACCTGCTATCCCCGCTCACCCGGAAGCAGCCCAGAGTGTGGCGTCCGGTCGGGCCGGTGGACAGCTTCACTATCGGCCAGACTGTCAACGTGGTGTTCGAGGACGCGTCGCCGCTGCCCTGGGCCGGCGTGACCGCGCGCACCGCCGCCTGGCTCCGCCGCGACGACCGCGAGAAGTTCACGGCCTTCACGGTTCACTGCACCCACCTCGGCTGTCCGGTCCGCTGGGTGGCCGACGCCCAGCTCTTTCTCTGCCCCTGCCACGGGGGCGTTTACTACAGCGATGGCACGGTATCCGCCGGCCCGCCGCCCCGCACGCTGCCGCAGTATCCGGTGCGGGTCCACAACGGGCAGGTCGAGATTCTGACCAGTCCGATCCCGATCGTCTGAGGCCTCCGGTGCTGCGGCGATTCCTGTCCTGGCTCGACGATCGCAGCGGTCTCATCACCGCGACGCGGCACGTGCTCGAGCACCCGGTGCCCCCGCGCACCGGCTGGTGGTACGTGTTCGGCAGCGCGACCTTCATCGCCTTCGTGCTGCAGGTGGCCACGGGCATCGCGTTGGCCAGCTCGTACGTGCCGTCCAGCGGCCAGGCGTACGAAAGCCTCAAGTTCATCACCGAGCAGGCGCTGCTCGGCCGGCTGCTGCGCGGGATGCATTTCTTCGGCGCCTCGGCCATGGTGCTGCTGATCGGCATCCACGTGTCCCGCACGTTCCTGATGGGCGCCTTCAAGTATCCGCGCGAGCTCAACTGGCTCACCGGCGCGGTGCTGCTGCTCCTCACCCTGGCCCTGGCGTTCACGGGCCAGCTGCTCCGCTGGGACCAGAACGCGGTCTGGTCGGTCATCGTGGGCGCGGCCCAGGCCGGCCGGATGCCGATCGTCGGGCCCGATATCGCCCGGTTCATCCTCGCCGGCGACACCATCGGCGGCGCCACGCTGAGCCGCTTCTTCGCGTTCCACGTGTTCTTCATCCCGGCGATCGTGTTCGCCTTCGTGGGGCTGCATCTGGTCCTCGTGCTGCGCCACGGCATCTCGGAGCGGCCCCGAAAGGGCGACCGGGTGGACCCCGCCACCTACCGGGCCGACTACGCGGCGATGCTCCAGGGGGAGGGCGTGCCGTTCTGGCCCGATGCCGCCTGGCGCGACGTGGTATTCGGCGCGGCGGTGGTGGCGACCATCGTGCTGCTCGCGGTCGTCTTCGGGCCGCCCGCGCTGGACAAGCCACCGGACCCCAGCATCCTGGAGGCGTACCCTCGGCCCGACTGGTATTTCCTGTGGTACTTCGCGGTGCTGGCGCTGACGCCACACAGCCTGGAGAACTTCATCATCGTGGCGGGGCCGCTGGTGTTCGGCGCGGTGCTGCTGCTCCTGCCGCTGGCCAACAGGGGCTCGCGCAGCGTGCGGGACCGGCCGCTGGCCGCGGTGCTGGTCGTGTTCATCTGGACGGTGATCCTGGCCTTCTGGGTGGCGGGACAGCGGGCGGACTGGTCGCCCAACTTCGAGGTGCCCAGCCTGCCGGCCTCGGTCGTCGGCAGCACCGACTCGACCGTGGTCGCGGGGGCGAGGCTGTTCCACGAAAAGGGCTGCGAATACTGCCATGCGATCGACGGGTACGGCGGGAAGCGGGGGCCCGACCTCTCGGACGTGCGGAGCCGGATGCCGCCGGACCAGATCGGGGCCAGGATCACTAACGGCAGCGTCAACATGCCGGCCTTCGCCAAGACGCTCACCCCCGACCAGGTGAACATGCTGGTGGCGTTCCTCGCTACTCGGGGCCGTTCCTCCAGCCGTCAGTGACCCCATGAGCCCGCCGAGCCTCACGTACATCGGCGGGCCGACCGCGCTGCTCGAGCTCGGCGGCGCTCGCCTGCTGACCGATCCCACCTTCGACCCGCCGGGCTCCGAGTATCGGGCCGGCAGCTACGTGCTGCGGAAGACCCAGGGACCGGCGCTGACCGTGGACGCAGTGGGCCGCATCGATGCCGTGCTGCTCAGCCACGATCACCACTTCGACAACCTCGACGGATCCGGCCGCGCCTTGCTCTCACGTGTATCGCGCGTCCTCGCGCCGAAGGCCGCCGCCGCCCGCCTCGGGGGCACCGTGGTGGGGCTCGACCCGTGGGAGACGACGGAGCTGCAGGGGCCGAAGGGGCGGCTCTTGATCACGGCTACCCCCGCCCGCCACGGGCCGCCGCATCTCGATCGGGGTCCGGTGATCGGCTTCGTGCTGGAGACCGCGGACGCACCGCCGATCTATGTCTCGGGTGACACCGTGTGGTACGAGGGCATGGCGGAAGTGGCGCGCCGGTTCGCGGTGGGAACCGCCGTTCTCTTCATGGGCGCGGCCAAGGTCGCGGCGGTGGGCTCGTGGCCCTTGACGCTCACGACGGCGGATGCCGTCGAGGCGGCGCGGGCCTTCGGGAATGCCAGCATCGTGCCGCTGCACTTCGAAGGATGGGAGCATTTCAGCGAGAGCCGCG
>DASSMN010000377.1:0-3887 GCA_035688885.1 Gemmatimonadales bacterium | reverse complement strand
CCAGCAGCGGGCCGGCAGCCGCCGCCAAGTCGGCCGCGGCGTCGGTGAACGGCTTCATGGCGCGGTGGGCCGCGGCCCACGACTCGGCGCTGGCACGGCTCGCGAGCGGCATGCGGGTGGCGCGACTCAATCAGCTGTTCGCCTCGTCGCGGCTGAGCCCCGGCGGCGGCGTCACGGAGACCCGCATGAGCCTGGCGGGCGTGTCGAACTTCATCCGGACGTACCGAGAGCAGCAGGCTGCCATCGAGCGCCGGTTCCAGGATGCGTTTGCGACCACGTCCAAGTCCCGCAACTGGGCGCCGGCGGACGTCCGCCAATGGTACGCCAAGCCATCCCGGACCGACGCGCCGGATGTCGCCGCGCTCACGTCGTCGCTCGTCACGGGAATCGATAGCCTGTTCGGGGTGCTGGACGCGCAGGCGGGGAGCTATGCCGTCACCCGTAACACCATCCGATTCGAAGATCCGGCGGCGGCCCGCGAGTACATGGCGCTCCGCGAGCGGATCGTGGTGACCATGGATTCGGCGCGCGCCGTGGGTGGCGCCGACCACCCGGGACCGATGAGCTACCTGCTGCAGGCCATCGGCACTACGCGCCTGCCGATCGCTTCCTGAGCGACGCGGGACGTTCGGTCGTCTCGACCGGCTCGTCCCGCACCAGCGCGGCCGGTCGCTCGCCCATCACATGCTGCGCCAAGGTCTGCTCTCCGCGGGCCGAGAGCGCCTCGTAGGCCTCCAGGAGCGACACGCCGATCCGCCGCGGCCCATGATGGTCGGTGGCTACGACGTCGACCATTCCTTCCGCGACCATGGCCCACGCCACGGCCTGTGACTCCGGCCGGTGGTCCCGGTAGTGACCCGTGAAGCTGCCGGCGTTCACCTGGAGCAACGCGCCAAGCTCCCGCCAGCGTCGCATGACCTCGATAGGATCGCGCCCCTTGGGATAGCGGTATCGCTCAGGGTGAGCGATCACGATTCGCCGACCGCCGGCCACCGCGGTCCGCACTACCTCGTCGTGGGTTCCCACCAGCTCGAACCCGAACTCGACCAGCAGCGCGCGTGCCCCGTCGAGCCCCACGTCCCGGCGCTCCACGACCCGCCGCAGCGTGGCGGCATCAGGGGCCCAGATCTCCTGGCCCAGGCCCAAAACCGGCAGATCGCGCTCTCGCGCCACCGCACCCGTCAGACGCTCGAACGCGCGCCGCTGGAGATCGAGCTCCCGGGTGACCGCCGCGTCCGTGGCCAAACGCGGCAGGAGGAGGTGTGGCGTTGCCACCAGGGTCCGCACTCCCTCCGCATAGAGGGAGCGCAGGGCATCGAGGGATTCGGCCACGGTGGCGGCGCCGTCGTCAACGCCAGGGACGAGGTGATTGTGGAGGTCGGTGAAGGGCATGGCTGGAGGTGGGGCAAGCTGTGGGCCAGGGAGCCGAGAAGGCGCAAGACGAGGGGACGATAGGGAAGATAGGCGGCACGGAGCCGGCGATGGGCGGATCGGACGGGGGGCGCGGCCTCAGGTACCCGGCAAGGCAATGGCTTGCGTCCGCACCACGCCCACCAGCAATGCCTGAGCTCACCGCTTGTCGCCCTATCGCCCTTTTGCCGTATCGTCCTAGTTAACGTTCCTCACCCCCCAACGGAGCCCCACATTGCCCTCCCGCCGCACGCACGGCTTTCGCGAATCGGTCATCCGTGGCATGAGCCGACTGGCGAAGGAGCACCGGTCCATCAATCTGGCGCAGGGGTTCCCCAACTTTCCCGCGCCCGAGATGCTCAAGGAGGCCGCGGCCCGGGCCATCCGGGACGACATCAATCAATACGCGATCACGTGGGGCGCGCAGGCCCTGCGCGAGGCGGTCGCGCGGAAATACCAGCGGTGGTACGGCCTCACGGCCGATCCTGAGCGGGAGATCACCGTCACCTGCGGCGCCACCGAAGCCATGATCTCGACCCTGCTGGCGGTGGTGGATCCGGGCGACCAGGTGATCGTGTTCGAGCCATTCTACGAGAACTACGGGCCGGATACCATCCTGGCCGACGCGGAGCCGGTGTATGTGCCGCTCGAGCCCGGCCGCCTGCTCGACCTCGATCGGCTCGCCGCAGCGTTCTCGCCGCGAACCCGCGCCATCATCGTCAATACGCCGAGCAACCCCTCCGGTCGGGTGCTGAGCCGGGCCGAGCTGGGCGCCATCGCGGAGCTGTGTCAGCGTCACGATGCCCTCGCCGTGACCGACGAGATCTATGAGCACATCCGTTTCGAGGGTGAGCACGTACCGATCGCCACCCTTCCCGGCATGCGCGAGCGGACCGTCACCATCAGCGGGGCATCGAAGACGTTCAGCGTGACCGGCTGGCGTATCGGATGGATCATCGCGCCGGCCGCACTCACCGACGCCATCCGGAAGGTGCACGACTTTCTCACCGTCGGCGCGCCCGCGCCGCTCCAGGAGGGCGTAGCGGCGGCGCTCGATGGGCTCGACGGGGGGTTCTACGACGGGCTGACGGCCATGTATCGCGGCAAGCGGGACCTGCTCCACACCGCTCTCGTCGATGCCGGCTTCGAATGCCGCGCCCCCGAGGGCGCCTACTACATCCTGGCCGATTTCACCGGGGTTGCCTCACCCAGCATCAACGATGACACGGAGTTCGCCGTGTGGCTGAGCCGCGAGATCGGCGTGACGCCGGTGCCGGGCTCGAGTTTCTACCGCGATGGGGGCGGGCGCTCGATGGTCCGCTTCGTGTTCTGCAAGACGGAGGATGTGCTCGTCGAAGCCGCGCGCCGCCTGCGCGGCCTGCGCGGGATCACGCTCGGCGCATCGCCCGCTGCAGGTCCACGGGCCGATGAGCCCGCGGTCGAGAGTGGATTGCAGCGCTGATGGCCGCGGGAACAGCACTGGTCACAGGCGCCTCGGCGGGAATCGGCCGGGAGTTCTGCCGCCAGCTCGCTGCCCGCGGGCTCGACCTCATCGTCGTCGCGCGAGATGCGGCGCGCCTCGACACACTGGCGGACGAGCTCGGCGCCGCGCATGGCGTGCGCGTCGAGGCGCTGCCTGCGGATCTCACCCGGGACGCCGACGTAAATCGGGTGGCGGAGCGAGCCGCGAATCACCCGGCGCTGACGCTGGTGGTCAACAACGCCGGCTTCGGCACCGTAGGGAGCCTGGCAACCGCGCCGCCGGAGCAGCAGGAAGCCATGCTCCGGCTGCACGTGCTGGCGCCCATGCGACTGACCCGTGCCGCGCTGCCCGGGATGCTGAGCCGCCGACAGGGCGGCATCATCAACGTGTCCTCGGTGGCCGGCTTCCTCTATTCCCCGGGCAACGTCAACTACTGCGCCAGCAAGGCCTACCTCACCACTTTCACGGAGGGCCTGGCGCTCGAGCTGGCTGGGACCGGCGTGACGGCGCAGGCGCTCTGCCCCGGGTTCACTCACACCGAGTTTCATCAGCGTATGGGACCGGACAGCCGGCGCCGTCCGCCGTTCATGTGGCTGACCGCAGAAGCCGTCGTGCGGGCATCACTGCGGCAGCTCGACCGCGGTGGGCCGGTCGTGTGCGTTCCGGGCCTGCGCTACAAGGTGCTGGTGGCCCTTCTGAGACTTCTGCCGCGCAGGGCCATTGGGCTGCTGACCGGCCCCGATCGACCTGGCGTCACAGACCGCCACTAGCGGCTTTTCCTTCTCACGTTCTTCCTCCACCCGTCCGATCATGTGACGGACGCCATAGCCGCGCGTCTCCTGGCGTCCTACTCTGACGCGCTATGTGGGAGCGCTCGGTCGCCTTGGCCTTCGCCGTGCTCGCCCTCGCCTGCGGTGGCGAGGGTCTGACCCTGCCGAGCACCGGAGGGCGGGTCCCCGCCAGCCTTTCCATCGTCAGCGGCAATGAGCAGAGC
>DASSMN010000434.1:0-3498 GCA_035688885.1 Gemmatimonadales bacterium | reverse complement strand
CGCCGCGTGATCCTCACGGCGCGCGGCCGGCGCGTGCAGGGGACCATCCGGCTGATCGCGGGTGGGCCGACGTTCCGCTATGCCGTGCACCCCCTGGTCGACGTCGCGCCCGTGGGCGGCGCCGTCTTCGCGGGGACGCGTCCCGAGAGCGTGGAACTGGGACTCCAGCCCCTACTGTCGACGTTCCTCTTTACCCTGCCGCTCGGCATTCTCGCCGCCTACGTGCTGGGCTGGTGGCTCGCGTTTCGTGCGGTCCAGCCGGTGGACCGGCTGACCACCGAGGTGCGCGAGATCACCGATGGGCGCACGCTGCACCGCCGTGTCCCCGTGCCCTTCGTGAAGGACGAGGTCGGACGGCTCGCCGAAACGCTCAACCAGATGCTGGGACGCCTGGAGCGGAGCTTCACCGCGTTGCGTCGTTTCACCGCCGACGCCAGCCACGAGCTGAAGACGCCCCTCACGGTATTGCGCGCCGGGGTGGAGCGCGCCCTCACGACGCCCCGGATGCCGCAGGAGGCTCTCGCCGACCTGGAGGAGACGCTCCAGGAGATCAATCGCATGACCGAGCTCGTGGACACGCTGTTGACGCTGGCCCGCGCCGACGAAGGCACGGCCCCACTCCATCTGGAGCCCGTGGATCTGCGGGCCCTGCTGCTCGACACCGAAGAGACGGCGGAGCTGCTGGCGGAGCCCGCCGGGGTCACGGTGAGCGTCGAGGCGGTGGAAGGGCCGGTCGTCGTTCAAGCGGACCCGAGCCGCTTCCGCCAGCTCGTGATGAACCTGCTCAGCAACGCGGTGAAGTACACGCCCCAGGGCGGGCGCGTGCGCCTGTGGCTGGAGCGCGACGACGGGCGGGTCCGCTTCGGAGTGTCGGACACCGGGATCGGGATCGCGCCCGGCGACCTGCCGCACATCTTCCACCGGTTCTATCGGGCCGACACCGCCCGCACCCGCACGGCCGATCGCCCCGGCGTCGGCCTCGGTCTCGCCATCTGCAAATGGATCGCGGAAGCGCACGGCGGCACGATCGACGTGCAGAGCCGGCCGGGGCGGGGCACGACGTTCACGGTGACGCTCCCGGCGGCCGCGACACCGCCGGCCAGCGCGAGCCCCGCACAGTCCTGAGTCCTGATCCATATCGCCGTCACTCCACGGGTGCACTGATCATGCACACGTCATCGAATCGTCATGCGGCCTCCACGGCTGCGCCACGGGTGCCTCCCATCATTGCGGGGAACCGTGACGCGAGGTCGCCATGTTCGACACACTGCTCGAGAGTCGTCATCCCACCTTGGGCCTGCCGCGCTGGGGCGTAGCCGTCGCGGTCGGCCTGCACGCCGCCGTGGTGGGCGCGGTGCTCCGTCCTCCACCGGCCCGCGCGGTGCAAGTCGACCTTATCGGAACGGAGCTCCCGCTGTTCGTAGAGCCGTCGGGCCCCCGCCAGGTCGACCCGGGCGGCCTGGTCGTCCCGGGGCCCACCCGCATCGATCTTCCGCCGATTCCCTTGCCAGGGACGATTCCCGGCGTGCCGCCGGTCGAAGTGCCGGGGCCGGGTGGCCCAGTGACTCCGATAATCGGCCCACCAGGTTCCGGGGAGCCGGGAGCGACCGAGCCCATGCCGGAGTCGTTGGTGGAGGATCGTCCCGTGCTGTTGGCTGCCCCGGTGCCGCCGTATCCGGCACTGCTGCGCGAAGCGAGAGTGGAAGGGCTCGTCACCGTCGAAGCAGTCGTCGACACGACCGGCCGGCCGGAGCCCGGATCGCTGCGGGTGGTAGAGAGCACCAACACGGGCTTCAATGCGGCCGCGGTGGCGACGATCCGGGGGGCATTGTTCCGGCCGGGCCGGGTCTGGGGGCGTGCGGTGCGGGTGTTGGTGCGCGTCCCGGTGGCATTTCGCCTGCGGCTTCCCGCGTGAGCGGCACCCTCGCGCCTTGCGAGCGATACCGGAGGTCGTACTTTCCTCGGCATGACCGGGCGTTCGACGATCCGAGCACGGGGACTGGGCGGCACGCTGCTCCTGCTGCTTGCGGTGGCGGCGCTCCATGCCCAGGCGCGCCCGGACTACCTGTCACGGGCGCGCGAGCAGATCTCCCACAGGAACAGCGACAGCGCGCTGGCGCTGCTGCGCCTGGTGACCGACTCGCAGGCCGGAGAGCCGGCGGCGCGCCAGGTCGAGGCGTGGATTCTCACGGGGGTCGTGTCGTACTACAGGGGAGAGGATTCCTCCGTGGTCGAGGCGTTCCGGAGGGCGTTCGCCCTCGACCCGGGGGTGCAGGCTGCGGGATTGGGCGCGATCGATTCCTCGCTGGCGGCCACGTTCGAGGCCCAGCGGCCCAGGGGCGTGGCGGCGATGCTGCCCGCGCCGGCGACCGCGGATTCCGTCTACGAATGCGTGAAACGCTGCCCGACCGGCGTTTCCAAGCCCTCGCTCAGCCACTTTCCGCAGGTGTCGCCCCAGGACGTCCCCCCGTCGGGGTCTCAGATCTACCCCGGCGCATCGGGCCTTGGGGCCTCCGGGTTGCGGGGGGCGATCGAGTTTCACTTCATCGTCAACGAGGCCGGGTCGGTGGAGCCGGGGTCCGTCGAGGTCAGCATGAGTACGGCTCGCACCTGGCAGCCGGCGTTCCTCCAGGGGCTCCTGCAGGCCCGGTTCCGGCCCGCCATGCTGGGCCCGCGGCCGGTTCGGGCCCGGGTCCGGCTGCGTGTCGACATCAACGCCGAGGGAATGGACCAGTTTCGCTACAGTCTGGCCGGCCCCTGATGCGCCGAACGGTCATTCGCCTGTCATCATTTTGTAATGAAACGCCCACTAGCGGACCATCGAGGCGGGATACTATCTCGGTAGCCATCGCGACGGAGGTTGGACCGTGTTCGACGTTCTGATCGAGTCCAAGAAGCCCAGCCACAAGGGCCGCATGGCGGGGACCAGCCTCGCCTCGCTGATCTTCCACACGCTGGTCATCGGCGGGGCCGTGTATGCGACCCTGTCGGCGGGACCGGCCGATGACGGGATCAAGGTGGACACGGCGCTGGTCTACATCCAGCCCGAGCAGCAGAAGCAACCCGACCAGCCGCCGCCGCCGCAGCTCGACGTCCAGTTCAAGGGCTTCCAGACCGTCGTGGCGCCGACCGACATCCCGACCAACATCCCGCCGGTGAACCTGCAGGAGCACTTCGATCCCAAGGATTTCTCGGGCGTCGGCGTCGAGGGCGGAGTGGCGACCGGCATCGTGCCGTCGAGCGACGCGGTATTGTCGGTGGACGTCGTGCAGGAGAAGCCCGAGCGGCTCGCCGGTCCGCAGCCGGTGTATCCGCCGCTGCTCCAGCAGGCGCAGATCGAAGGCCAGGTGATGGTCGAGGCGATCATCGACACGCTGGGCCACGTCGAGCCGAATTCGCTGAAGGTGGTGCAGACGGCCAACCCCGGCTTCAATGAGTCGGCCAAGACGATGGTGCTGAAGTCATTGTTCCGTCCTGCCCGCGTGTACGGCAAGGCCG
>DASSMN010000208.1:0-5645 GCA_035688885.1 Gemmatimonadales bacterium | reverse complement strand
GACGCCGCGAACCCGACTGCGACCACGTTGAGTCCGCTCAGGACCACGGCGATGGGACGCCACACAGCGGGCTTGAACGTCATGGGCCGTCCTCGGCGATGTGGGCTGGATACAGGAGACGGCCCAGCGGCGGAAAAGGTTTCGGATTAGAACGTGCTCCAATTCGGCATGACGGCCGGTGGGGAAGAGCTGATCGGCTGGAGTCAGCGGCCGGACCGGCTCGCGAGCTCGTCCTGCTTGGCGGCCGTGAACTGCCGGGACTGCCCCCGCGGGATGGTGAGCGTCCGCCAGTCGCTTCCGACCCAATGCTTGGCCAATTGGACGATCTGCCCCGTGTGGTAAGCGAGATGGCCCAGGTTCCGATTGAGCGCCTGGAGCACGGTGTGAGCCTCCGCGCGAATGGTGACGGTTCGCTCGACATCGCCCGCGGACAGAGCGGCCACCGTCGCGTCGAGCAGATCCCACCCCGCCTGCCACTGGCTCATGAGGCGGGTGCGGGTATCGCCCGGCTCCAGCAGGAACTCGCCGTCGCGGTCCCGGTCGGGCTTCTCGCCGTCGGCGGTCAGGAAGTCGGTACAGCGCGACCGCAGGTTGCCGGCGATGTGCTTGACGGTGATGGCGATGCTGTTGTTCTCCTGGTCGAGCGACCGGGTAAAGTCCGCGTCGCTCACCTGCGCCATGGCGCGCTCCGCGGTGCCCCGGAGCTTGGCGAAGTGGCTCCGCATGTCGGTGAGATAGTGGTCGCGAACGTCGGTCATCGACGACCTCGGAGCTTGACTCAACGGGAGTGGTCGAACGGTGGCTTGGGGCCGCGAGGCGTCCGTCCTACACCGGCGTCCGCCGCTCGGGGAGCTCGCGAGGCGGCGGCGGCGCAGCCAGCGTGCGCTCGAGGAAGTCGACCCGCTCCTGCAGCTCCTCGACATCGCGCTGCATCTGGTAGACGGCCGGATCATCGGCGACGTTCTGCTGCGGCCGGCCCTCGATGCGTTTGGCCACAGACGCGGCGACGGGTCCGAGCACCTTGACGAACACCCAGCAGACGGCAACCAGGCCGAAAAGGTCAAACGGCGAGAAGCTGTGCATGTGCGGACCCCCGGCTGATGGCTGAGAAAGCTACGGCTGGGGCCCGAGCCGCGGTAGCCGCACCGGTAATCGCAATGAAACGGGGCTGTCGCGATGCCGGCGCCGGCATACATTCTCCGACGTCCGCTCGCCATGCTGGGCTCAAGCTCAACCCATCCCGACCATGAACACTCGCCGCCAGTTCCTGATTCGTGCGCCCGTCGGCCTGGCCGCGGCGGTTGCCGCCTGCCGAGGCGAGGAGCACGCCGCCGCTCCTGCTTCGGGCGCTGGGCCCGCGACCGCCGGCGCACCCCCCACCTTCGGCAACGCTCCGGCGGTGGGCCCCGCGGTATCACCAGCCACCTTCGCCGAGGCGGAAAAACTGGTACAGGTCAGCCTGACCGACGCGGAACGCGACATGGCATCAGCGAGCTGGGCCAAGTCGCTCGCGCCGCTGCTCGAGCGGCGGGTGGGTCCGCGGACCGTGGCGCTCGAAGCCGAGCACGTGCCGGCCTCGCGGTGGAACCCGGTGCTCACGCCGGCCGACGCCGGACCGCGACAGGACCGGTTCGTGCGCAGCGCGGCTGATCCGGGCCCGCTGCCCTCGAGCGACGACGCGATCGCCTTTGCGCCGGTGACCCAGCTCTCGCGCTGGATCGAGCAGCGAAAGCTGAGCTCCGAGCGGCTTACCCGCATCTACCTCGATCGTCTGCGTCGGTTCGACCCCCAGCTCCGCTGCGTCATCACGCTCACCGACGAGCCGGCGCTGCGCCAGGCCAAGCAGGCCGACGCGGAGATCGCTCGGGGCAAATATCGTGGTCCGCTGCACGGCATTCCGTTCGGCGTCAAGGACCTGCTCGACACCGCCGGCATTCGCACCACCTACGGCGCGGAGCCGTTCCGGGACCGGATACCGGCCCAGGACTCGTTCGTGGTCCGCCGCCTGTACGATGCCGGCGCCGTGCTGGTGGCGAAGCTCAGCCTTGGCGCGCTGGCGCTCAACGACATCTGGTTCGGCGGTCAGACCATGAACCCGTGGCTGCCGGAGGAAGGCGCCTCGGGCTCAAGCGCGGGCCCCGGTGCCGCGACGGCCGCCGGGCTGGTGGGGTTCTCGATCGGCAGCGAGACCGGGGGCAGCATCATCGCGCCGGCCATGCGCTGCGGCATCACCGGGCTCAGGCCTACCTTCGGCCGAGTGGCGCGGACCGGCGCCATGACGCTGTGCTGGTCGCTGGACAAGCTGGGTCCGATGACCCGCGGCGTGGAGGACACCATGCTGGTGCTCCAGGCGATCACCGGCACGGACGCGGGCGATCCGTCGGGCCTGCCGAGCCGGCTCGACTTCGACGCGGCCGCACCGGTCAAGGGCCTCAGGGTCGGCTACTTCCCCGAGTGGATGAAGCAGAGCCCGGCCACCGACGTGGACCGCCAGGCGCTCGAGACGATGGGCCGGTTGGGGATGGTTCCGGTCGAAGCGACCCTCCCCGATTGGCCGTATGGGTCATTGCTCCACATCCTCTTCAGCGAGGCCGCGGCCTCGTTCGAGGAGCTGACCTTGAGCGGCAAGGACGACCAGCTCAAAGCGCAGGTGCCCGATGCCTGGCCCAACATGTTCCGGATGACCCGGTTTCTGTCCGCGGTGGACTTGGTCCAGGCCGACCGGCTCCGCCGCCGCGTAGCGGGGGAGATGGCGCGGGTGATGTCGGGCGTGGACCTGCTGCTGGTGCCCTCGCTCCGGGACGAGATGCTCAACATCTCGAACGCCACGGGGCATCCTTCCCTCACGCTTCGGACCGGGTTCGTGAACGTGACCACGGCTCGCAGCGACTGGGCGCCCGACCCCAAGCACCCGTTGCCGACCTTCAATCCACCGCGGCGGGTGCCGCATGGCGTGACGCTGATCGGTCGATTGTTCGACGAGGGCACCATCGCGCGCGCCGGCATCGCGCTGGAGCGCGCGTCGGGCGTGAATGGGGAGCATCCGCCGGGATTTTAGCGGCCCACGACTTGCTGTGCGCATTGGGTCAGCCGGTTCTTCCTTCCCGCGAGGCCCCAATGGTCAAGCTGCTCGCTCATGGTCTGCTCGATCCCGATGGCGTCCACGCCCACTTCCGCGACGACTGTCCCCGGGTCCGGCACCTGCATCCCGGCGACATGCGTCTCGGCTTTACTCTTCGCCGCACGCACTGTCCCGCCTGCACGGAGATCGCAGAACGCAAGAAATCCCGCAACGCGGCGCGCTCCCGGCTCAACTAGAGGCCGGGAGTCGCGGCCGCGTGTCACTGGTGCGTCACGGCAACCGTTGATTCCCGCCTGAAGTAGTCCTGATCCCGCCGACCGGTCGGCTCGGCGTGAGATGACCCACAGGGCCAGCCCCACGCCCACTTCATTCTCCCCGACGGATTGCTGCGTGAAGACGCCGGCCTTTCCGCGATCCGGGTTGAGCGTCATGGGCCATCCGACCCATGCGATCTCCGGCCGCGAAGCGTTTGTGACAGCGGTCCTATGAGGGCGTGCCGCCCGAGATCCATCTTCTTCTGATGGAGACGCCGTCGAGGCCCAGGAGGCCATTGCGATTCCTGCCGCCTCGGCGGCCGAGGTCGCCGGGCGCCTATCTCGTGAGCGCGGCCCTGCACGCGCTGGCGCTCGGCGTTGCCGCCTGGGCCGCGGGTGGCAGCCAAGAGACCCGACAACCGGCTCCCGCGTTTCAGACCGGCCGGTTCTATGCGGTCCACTACCTCGCCCTGACGGACCCCGTGCCGAGGACCGGGGCGATTCTCGAGTCGAGATCAGTGAGGACGCGGCCGCGATCGCCGGCCAGAGGCCAAGCGTCCCGGGAGCGAATACGAGCCTTCCGCATGACAGCGCCGACCGGCGGTCCAGCGGCCGAGCCGGAGCGGACCGCACAACAGGGCGCTCCGATCCCGACTCCCAGCGAGACGCGGTCCTCGTTTCAGAGCGCAGCTCCGCGGGGACCGGCGCCCGAGCCCAACGACGTACAGGAGCTTCGGCCCGGCGAGGTGGCCGGCATCGGCCAGGTCGGGGCTGGGGGGAGAAATGCCATGGAGGGAGCCGGGATCCTGGACCGATTGGGATTCCGTCCGACGACGCGGCAGGAAGTGGGCGCCTCCAACCCAGGCGAGGATCAGGTAGCGGAGCTGGTCACGGGCACTAGCTCGGCGTGTCCGGCCCTCGACGCACCCGCCCGCTGGTCCCGCCGATCGCTGGTGGTCTCGGTGTCTCTCGTGGTTGACAGCACGGGCGCGGTGGACCAGAAATCGATCCGGGTCGTCGAATCGCCCGACCATCCGCAGAGCGACCGCCGCTATCACTCGCACATCTTCGTTGTCGCCGCCGCGCTGAAGGGAGACCCCGGTGCGACGACGCCTGACCGCTACGACTCCCTGATGAGGAGCGAGCTCACCAGCCATGCGGCCGGCCTCATCTTCCGCCCGGCCATGGAAGACGGTCAACCCGTGCGCTCCAGCGTGCTGATCTCCTGCCAGTTGCTCCAGCCGGGCTGAGCCACCCGGGCGGCGAGCCGTTGTCAGCCACCTGCCCAGGTGGGATGCCGCGCATCCTGCAGCAATGCCGCGAAGTTGTTGACCTGAGGGTCGGTGAAGATGTCCTCGAGCAGGCGGCGCATCGGGCGTTGCCAGTTGGGACGATCCGAGGAGCGAGTGCCGGGCAGGTTCACGCCCTGGTCTTCGAGCCACAGATCCTCGAGCCATGGAATCACGAGCGGACTGTCGGACCGCCCCAGCCACGCCAGCAACCGAGCCAGGAACTCTTCCGGTCCTCCCTCCGGGCTCCCGAGTCGAGCGGCCAGCCACCCGACCGCTCGCAGTCGCTCGTCCCATACGGCCGGCGCGTCGCTCTCGGCCAGCAGGCCGCAGCGGACCCGCTCGCCGATGTCGTTGCCGGCGATCCAACCCGCGAACGTCGGGGTGTCGTGGGTGCCCACCAGGGCGACGTTCGACGCGGTGGGGGGCGGTACCTCCGGGCCGCCCGACGCCTGGAACTCGGCCAGGTACATCCCCCAGATCCGGTGACGTGGCAGCGCTTCATCGATCTCCGGCGGCACCGTGCCCAGGTTCTCGCCCACGATCTCACAGCGGTGGAGGTTGGACTCGAGCGTGAGGATGGCGAACAGCTCTTCGGCCGGGTAGGAAACGTAGGTGCCCTCGTGGAGGCCCATCCCGTGCGGAATCCAGTAGAGCCGCGTGAGCGCCATGATGTGGTCCACCCTGAGCACGCCGGCCAGTCCAGCCTGGTGCGCGATGGACGCGGCCACATACCGATGCCCTTCGCGTTGCGAGGCGCCGGGGAGCAGCGGCGGAAAGCCCCAGTCCTGCCCGCTGGGAAACCCCTGATCGGGCGGCGCGCCCACCGACATGTCGCCCGCGAACAGCGACTGCCGGGACCAGGCGTCGTAGCCGTCGGGATGAACCCCGACAGCGAGATCGAGCCCCACCCGCATGTCGTCCCCATCGAGCCGGCCCCGCAGCTGGGCCAGCTGCTCGCGCGCCAGCGTCTGCGCCGTCAGGTGAAACCGCTCCTCCGCCGGATCAACGTGCGCCGGC
>DASSMN010000325.1:0-3781 GCA_035688885.1 Gemmatimonadales bacterium | reverse complement strand
CACGCCGCGCAGGACCCGGTGGCCGAAGTCCGGCGGCTGACCGGCCGGCGGGGCGCCGACGTGGTGGTGGACAGCGTGGGGCAGGCGCGCTGGCAGGATTCGCTCCGCGCCATGCGGCGAGGTGGCAGGCTGGTCATCTGCGGCGCGACCACCGGGCCCATGATCGAGCTCGATCTCCGCCGGTTGTTCTGGCACCAGTGGAGCATCCTGGGTGCGACGCTCGGGAGCCGTCGCGAGTATCAGGCGATCGTGGAGCTGGCCCACCAGGGCCGGCTCTGGCCCATCGTAGATTCGACCGTGCCGCTCACCCGCGCGACCGAGGCCTTTACCCGCCTCGCCCGCGGCGAGCAGACGGGGAAACTCGTGATCGAGGTGGCCACGTGAACGAACTGTGGGAGCGACTCCGGGTTGGCGCCGACCAGATCGGCACCGTAGTGCCCGCGCTGCTTGGCGCGGCGGTGATCCTGCTGACCGGCTACTTCCTCGCCCGCCAGATCCAGCGCTGGGCCGACGACACGCTCAAGCGCCTGGACTTCAACAAGGTGGCCGCCGCGGGCGGCCTCGACGAGGTCGTGGTCCGCACCGGCTCGCGGCTCGATCCGGTCCGGGCCCTCGCCAAGCTGATCTTCTGGCTGGTCATGCTGGTCGTCATCCTGCTGGCCAGCACGGCCCTGGGGCTCGAGAGCATCAACCAGATGTTCGGGACCATGCTCTCGTTCATCCCGACGCTCATCGCCGGGATCGTGATCGTGATCCTGGGCATGATCCTGGGCGAGTTCGTGCGCGGGCTCATCCTGGCCTCGGCGGGGTCCGTGTCGGGCGTGCCGACGGTGGCCAAGATCGCCAAGGGCGCCGTGGTGGTGATCGCGGTGTTCATGGCGCTGCAGCAGGTGGGCGTGGCCGAAGAGATCGTGACCGCGGCGTTCACCCTCACCCTCGGCGCGGTGGCGCTGGCCGTGGGCCTCGCCTTTGGACTCGGCAATCGCGATCTGGCCGGCGAGATTACCCGCCGCTGGTACGAAGAGGGCCGCCGCCGCGACCGCCGCCGGACCGATCGTCAGGGCCCGAACACGCCGCCCGGAGATGAGCCGCCGATTCTGGACTGACGTGGAGGACGGAAGGACGGAAGGACGGAAGGACCGGCACACCGCGCGGGGCACCGAGACCCTGCCTGGTGTGCTGGTCCTTCCGTCCTTCCGTCTTTCCGTCCTTCCGTCCTACTTCAGCGCAAACCTCGCCACCGTCCTCCCGCCATCGCCCGTCTTCATCGATCCGTAGATCGCGCCTTTCGGCCCGAACCCCGCCAGTGACGTCCCCTTGGGGAATTCCACCGCTCGTTGCCACCGGCCCTGCCGGTTGACGACATCGTAGGTGTAAGGCGCATCGTCCTGCGCGCGCGGGCGCTGGAGCCACACCTCGCCGTTGGGCCGACCCAGGGCAAAGTCGAACGGCGGCTTGGTATCGGCGAAGGGATAGGTGATGGGCAGGTCCTGCGGCATGCCGAACTGCTTGCCGTGCTCGCGCACCTGCGCCAGCACGCGGTCGCGGTCGGCCTGGGTGACCGGCACCTTCGGGTAGTCGTGAGGAGTGCCGGCGGTCCACTGGCCACCGGGGGCGCGCCAGTCCACCCGATTCTCGTGGCCCCGCGCCAGCCACGCCGTGCCGTCGGGGAGCACGCCGAAGAAGTCGTTGGGCGCGAATACCTTCGCGGCCTGCTGCATCTGCTCGCCGAACATGGCATCGCCGAACTCCGGCGAGGCGAGGTTGGCGACCGTGTCCACCCGTCCCGCCTTGAGCCCGATCCGAAGCACCGGCACACTGTCGGGCCGCACCGCGTGGCCCGGCTCGGCGCCGCCGATCACCGCCTGGTAGTCCACCTTGTACCCGTTGCCCACCGTGTCGTAGATCAGCACCGGCGTCTTGCCGGCCACCTCCGCGATCGGGAGGACGCCGAGCGGCTTTCCGGCTTCGCTCCAGAGCGTGGTCCGGATCCCGCTGAAGTCGACCAGCGCGATGGTGTCGCCACCCAGATGCGCCACCCAGCCGGGGAACTTGTACTGCTCGGGCGGCGCGTCGGAGATGAGCGAGTCGATCTGGGTGCCGAGGGTGTCCACCTTGCCGCTCTGGAGATCGGCTCGCAGGAAGAGCTTGGCCTTCGTGTCGGCGAACGCGACGCGGCCGTCGCTCAGCTCGACCACGTTGCTCAGCTGGGCGAATGTCCCCGACAGTTTCTTTTCCAGAGTGAGCCCGCCTTCACCGTCCGCCGGCGAGCAGGCGGCGATGCCCAGCAGGAGCGCGCAGTACGACTGGACCAGCTTCATTCGAGAGCCTCGGTCAGTGGCGGGTAGTGTCAGCCGGCGGGGCCGGCAAGGTGAAGCGGATCAGCCGGATGCCGTCGCGCGAAGGCTCGGCCGCGAGCACCATCCCGCCGCCGACCGCGATGATACGACCGGGGCCCGGCAGACGGATCTCCTCCGTCAGGTGCCCCCGTCGGTTCACGACGTGATAGCGCCGGCTCGAATCCACCGGTGCCCGGCTCTTCTCGAGCCATACCAGCCCGTCCGGGCTGGTAAAGCCGGCCTCGAACGGCGGCTTCACCGGGGCGAACGGGAGCTGTTCGGCGGTGCTCCGGAGCTCGGGTGGAAACTTGCGGACGAACAGCTCGCGATCGTACCGGGTGACCTCGAGGACCCGGTCGGGCAGATCCTCGCCGCGAGTCCAGTGGCCCGACGGATCCCGCCAGTCCACCCGGTTCGCGTACACTCGCGCGACCCACAGCGAGCCATCGGGCAGCGTGCCCCACTGATCGACGCCGCTGAACACCCGCCGCTCGAACCGGCGCCCGGCATCGCTCTCCACCTCGGCGATGTCGAACGGCGCCAGGTGCGCCACCGTATCGGCCCGCTCGAACCCGGCCGGGGTGCGGATCACGGCCGCCGAGTCGCGGTTGCCCTGGCCGTCGGGGCCGGGATGGGGGCGCAGCTCGAGATAGTATCGCCCCTCGCCGTCCCGCGACCGCGGAAGCACCCCGCGCACCGCGCCGGTGGTGGGCGTGGCGCCGGCGAAGTGTCCATCGATGCTCCACCGGGCCGTGCGGCGGAGGCCCCAGTCCCCGATGTACAGCGTGTCGCCGGCGCGGAACAGCGTCGCCGGGTTGCGCAGCTCCTTCGCGGTGCCGCCGGTATTGAGCGGCGCGGCAGCATGCGCACCGAAGTCGGCCACCGTCACTCGCTCGTCGGCCGGCGCCAGCACGGCCCACCGATCGCCGCCGAGCCAGGCCCCGGCGGTAACGTCCGACAGCGCGGTCTGCACCGTATCGCGTGCCGGCCCGAGTGTCACCACCGGCGCGGGGGGCTGTTTCCCGCCGCACCCGGCCAGCGTCAGCGCGGCGAGAAACGCCTGGGAAGGGGCCCGCATAGCGGGGGAATGTAACTGATGAGCACGGAAGGACCGAAAGACGGAAAGACGGAAAGACGGAAGGACGGAAGGACCCGGACACCAGACGGGGTTCGGTAACCTGGTCAGGTGTGCAGGTCCTTCCGTCTTTCCGTCCTCCCGTCCTTCCGTCTATTTGAGTATCTCCTCAAACAGGCTCAGCGCCCGCGGGTCCTCGCTCTGTCCCAGCCAGAACAGCGCGCTCTTCCGAAGCTCCCCGCTCGGGCTGGTGCGCGCCACGCGGATCAGGGCCGGTATGCCCTCGTCCGCCGGCCGCTGCGAGAGCGCAAACACCGCCTGCTTCCGGACCTCGAGGGCGCCGCGTTCATCGGTGGTGATCGAGTCC
>DASSMN010000414.1:0-11301 GCA_035688885.1 Gemmatimonadales bacterium | reverse complement strand
GCTCCGGATCGGCATCATGCTTCGCGGCATCGACGAGTACGACGGGGCCGGCGTGTACATCCGCCAGCTGGTCGATGCCGTACTCCAGCTCGATCGGACCAATCGGTACGTGCTGTTCTATGCCGACGCCGCGCAGCAGGGTCGGTATGCGCACCTGCCCAACGTCCGCGAAGTCGTGGTGCGCGCGCCCGGGAAGCTGCTGTGGGACCAGGTGGCCGTGCCCGTGGCCGCTCGGCGCGAAAATGTCGACGTCCTGTTCCATCACAAGTTCAGCATCCCGCTCGTTGCGCCGTGCCCCACCATCGTGCAGCAACGCGGCACGGAATACTGGAGCTTTCCTGAGTACTATAGCACTCTGGGCGACCGGATCAACCGGCTCTACAACGTGCTCACCATCCCGCTCTTCTGCCGGCGCGCGGAGCGGGTGCTGACCAACTCAGACAGCCTGGCGGCGGAGCTGGAGCAGCTCGCCGGCGTGCCGCGGGACAAGATGGCCACCATCTACGCCGCCGCCGACGAGCGCTTCCGGCCCGTGAACGACCGCGCCGAGCTCGACCGGGTGCAGGCGCGCTACGGGCTGCCCCGGGAGCCGTTCTTCCTGATGGTGGTGAAGGGCTACGCCCGTATCGAGTACGCGGGCGCGGCGCTCTGTCCGCGAAAGAACGTGGAGGGCACGCTGGAGGCGTTCGCGCGGGCCCGGTCAGCCGACGCGGCGACGCCCCGCATGGTGATTCTCGGTGCCGGCGTGCGGGAGCGACTCACGCCGGCCGTGCTGCGGGAACGGTTCGGACTCGATCCCGAGTCGGTGGTGATTCCCGGCCTCATCGCGCACGAGGACATGCCCGCCGTGTACAGCCTCGCGGGCGCGCTGCTGTTTCCATCCTACTATGAGAGCTTCGGCATTCCGCTGGTAGAGGCCATGGCGTGCGGCTGCCCGGTCATCACGTCGAGCGCGCCGGCCTGCCCCGAGGTGGTGGGTGACGCCGCGTTAGTGGTCGATCCGGACGACGTGACCGGGCTGACCGACGCCATGCTTCGGCTGGTGCGCGAGCCTGACCTCCCCGCCACGCTGCGCGCCAAGGGCGTGGCTCGGGCCGCCACCTTCTCGTGGCATGAAGGCGCCCGCCGCCTGGTGGACGAGCTGACGCGGGTGGGGCACCGGCGCGCGGCCTGAGCTCACACCCAGCCTAGCCGGCGATACGACTCGAGCGTTCGCACCAGTCCATCCCGTAGCCGCACCTTGGGCGTGAACCCGAGTTCTCGACGGGCCCGCGAGGTGTCGAACCAGCGATTGCTGGTGAAGAACTTGACTCGACGCCGGAACACCGGCGGCTCGATGCGCAGCGGAATGCAGATCGCCTCGCACGCCGCCCCAAGCAGCCAGAAGGGCCAGACCGGGAGCCGGAGTCGGGGCGGCGGCACCTGGGCCACCTCGGCGATCTCCTTCACCAGCTCCGCGAGGGTCGGGGCCTCCGTGCCGGTCAGGATGTAGGTGCGGCCGTCAGCCTCGGACTGCTCGCCGGCCAGCAGCATGCCGTCGATCAGATCGTCCACATACACCATCTGGAACCGAGGCCGCCCGTCACCGAGCAGCCGGAACCGCCGCCGCGCGACGCCGCCGATCAGCTTGAACAGGCGGCGGTCGCCTGGCCCGTAGATGGGGCCGGGCCGGACCACCGTCACCTGCATGCCCACTCGGCGGGCCGTCTCGCGCGCCATCCATTCGCCCTCGAGCTTGGTCTGCTGGTAGATGTCCATGGGGTGAAACGGCGCGTCCTCGGTCGCCGGGACGTCACCCTGGACATCGCCGTGCACCCCGACCGTGCTGCAGTGCACTACCCGCCGTGCGCCCGCCTGCGCCGCCGCCTCGACCAGGAGCCGCGTCGCGTCCACGTGCACCGAGCGATACTCGGAGTCCGGCACGCTCGCCCGGCGGAACACGGCGGCGAGGTGATAGACCACTTCCACGTCTCGGAGCGCCGCACGGACCACCGACTCGTCGCGCACGTCCCCCGCGATCACCTCTACCCCCGACTCGGCCAGCTCGGACGCGCCGCTCGCGCGGCGGACCAGCCCGCGTACCGGCCGCCCGGCGGCGGCAAGGGAACGCGCGAGCGCCAGGCCGGTGAACCCGGCGGCGCCGGTGATCAGCACTCGGCCGCTGCTCATGGCGTAGTCCTCGCCGCGCTCAAGTCCGCGGGGATCACGGATCTGTCCTCCGCACTGGAAACGGCCTGGCGGGCGGTGTGCGCGCACGCCGTGTCCAGCAGGTCGGCGAACCGACGGGCAATCTCGCGGCGCGAGTACGCGGCCACCTCGGCGCTCGGTGGCACCGGCTCGCCGCGAGGTGCCCCCGCCAGGCGGTCCACGACCGCGGCGATTCCGTCCACGTCATCCAGCTCGACCAGATGGGCATGGGGGATCGCGCGGAGCACGTCGCTGAGCGCGCCTCCGCCGTCCAGCAGGCCCAGCACCGGGCGGCCCGCACGGAGGTACTGGAGGGTCTTCGATGGCATGACGGCGTGGAACTCCTCGACCAGCAGCAGGTCGGCGCCCAGCATGTACCCGATCGCCTCGCGCTGCGGCACCGGTGGCACGACGTGCACCACGATCCCTTCGGGCGGCGCGCCGAGCTCCACGGCCGCGGCGGCGTCCACGAAGCCGATCTGCCAGACGTGTATCTGGCCCGCGAGGTCGAAGCGGCGCTGCAGCAGCCGTGCAAGAGCCGCCCACAGGCTGCGCGGCGCTCGACGGAGCTGCCCTGCGTGAACGATGGAGAACGGCGGCAGCGCGCGGGGTCGCGTGCCCGCGAAGTCCTCCTCGTCGTACCCATTCGGGATCAGGTGGAACGGGGGCCGTTGCGCGGCGGGTAGGCGCGCCAGGGGCTCGGCGACCATGCGATGATCCACGGCTACCACCGCCGCCGCATCGGCCAGCACGTGCGTCTCGAGCCATCGCTCGTACCGCGTCAGGGGCGCCGGTCGCCGCGGCGCATTGTGATAGCGGGTCCATGCGTCGCGGAAGTCGGGCACGAAGGGAACTCCGAGCCGCGCCGCCACCGCGTGTCCGATGAGGAGCGCCGTGGGAGGAAATGTGGTTGCCACCACGGCGTCCCAGTGAGCCGACGGCGCGGACCGGAGCGCGGTCCGCACGGCGAAGGGATACCACAGGAGCTGCGAGTCCGGCACCGCCCAGGCTTTGGGATGCCAGGGTCCTCGCTTGGGCGCGCTACGAAGCGCGGAGCCGCCCTCCGCCTGCCCTGTGGTCGGACGCCGGTAGAACAGGGAGAGCTCGGGGGCGCGGGCCTTCAGGATCCGGATGCCTCGGACCTGCTCGACCAGATCCGGATCGCTGGGCAGACCGACGCTGGGTGGGTCGCCGGTCAGCACGGTGGGGCGCCACCCGAATTGGGGCAGATACTTGGCCAGCTTGATGGCGCGCTCGACCGAGACATGACTCGTCGGCGCGAAGTTCCGGGTCACCAGCAGGACGTTTCGCATCCTAGTGCACCCCAATCGCCGCCGTTGCCGCGCGGCGCTCCCCGCTGAACCGCCGCACCAGCTCGGCGGCAATCGCGTCGGCATCGAACTCCTGCTCGATGCGGCGCCGCCCCGCGACCCCGACGCGCCCGCGCAGGTCCGACGAGGCGAGCAGTCCGGCAAGCGCATCGGCCAGCGCGCCGGCGTCACGCTCGGGGACCAGCAGGCCGGCGCCGCCGTCGAGCAGCTCGGCCTGGCCGCCGGTGGGCGTCGAGACCGCGGGGATTCCATGCGCCATCGCCTCGATCAGTGCCACGCTCAAACCTTCGTGTACCCCCTCGCCCAGGTCAACGCTGGGCAGGACGGCACAATCCACGGCTCCATCCCGGTACAGCCGTTGGAGCTCGGCGTGGGGCAGGGTGCCCAGCAGCCGGATCCGCCGCTCCAACCCGTGGGCCTGCATCCGGGCGGTGATCGCCGCCCGATCCGGGCCGTCGCCGGCGAGCCACATTTCGAACGGCACACCGCGCGCCGCCAGGATGGCGGCCGCATCCACCAGGTAGAGCTGCCCCTTCATCGGCACCAGCCGACCGGGGCATACCACCACCGGCGTCGCCCTTTCAACGCGAGGGGCGGGCGCGGTTGGGAGCCGGACCCCCATGTGCACCACGATCGCCCGAGCGGCGGCCTCGGGGCTGACCAGCCGCGCGGCGATGTCCAGCATGTAGCGGGCGATGAAGCGGCCGAAACGCGCCGAGCGGAGCTTGCGGTCCAGCAGGTTGTTGAGCAGCACGTCGTACCGGTGGGCGGTGAAGCTCCACGGGATCCCACTCACCTCGCTCGCGCCCATGGCCATCGTGGCGGTGAGATGGGCCCAGTGCGCATGGAGGTGGTCGGCGCGCCACGCGCGCGCGATCCGCGCCAGCCACATGCCTTCCGCCGTCGCGACGGCGTTCGAGATCCCGCGGCGCCGGGGCCGGGTGCGCCGGCATTCCCAGAGCGCGAGGGCTGCTCGGCGCGGCTGCCGCGCAACGGTCCCGGCCGCGGCCGCGGCGACGACCGGCGCAGCGGGCAACCGACGCATGCGGGCCACCAGCGCATCCACGTCGTCGTGGATGATCGGATCGGACGAGCGCCGCGGAATCACCAGCACCTCGTGTCCGGCGTCGATCAGTGCCTCGATCTCCGGCACGATGAACGTTTCGCCGTGGCCATACGGCAGCCGTTGGGTGACATAGACGATTCTCATGTCGCCGGGTCCGGCCGGAGGGACAGGATGCGCGACGCGGCCTCCGAGCGCAGGACCACCGCGTAGTATCCGGCGACGGCCGGTCCGCAGGCGAGGATCCCCAGTTGCTGGTGTCCGGTGTAGAGCAGCGCCGCGGCCGGAAGCAGCAGCGTCGCGGCCAGCGCAACCAGCCGCCCCGCCGGTAGTGCCAGGTGCAGGATCGAGCTGTGGCCCGCCCGGAGGAACCGCGCGATGGATGCGAAGGCGATGATGACGCCACTGGCGGAGAGCAGCGCCACCGCAAGCATCGGCGACCCGCGCCGCGCACCGATCAGGAGCGAGCCGAACCTGAGCGAGAACTCGAAGCCGGCAAAGGCGAGCGCGGACCCCTGCCACTCGCGCACGGCCAGCAGTCCGCTCAACGGGTTGCTCACCACCCAGAAGACGAACCAGGGCGCCAGGACCTGCGCGTACCGCCCGGCCTGCTCCCACTGGCTGCCCATGATCGTCGCGAACAGCCAGGGTCCGCTCAGCGCAACCGTGGCGAACACCGGGAGCCCGCACGCGAACAGGACCAGCGCCGTGCGCTCCGTCAGCCGGCGGAGCCGCTCCGGCTCCCGCGCCAGCCCTGCGGCCCGTGAGAGGAAGACCTGGCCCACCGCCTGCGCAATCAGCATCGTCGGCAGCACCAGCATCTTGTAGCTCAGCGAGTAGAGACCCGCCGCCGCCGCGCCGAAGCTGGCCGCGAACATGAGCGAAGGAAGCTGGAGGCTTCCCATGTTGAACAGGCCGGCCCAGGTGGTGAGCAGCGGGAAACGGTGATACCGGCGCGCCGCCGCCGCCACGCTCGCTCGGCTCACCATCGACGCGGGATGATCGCGCCAGGCCAGCAGCGCCAGGCCGCCCCCGCCCGAGACGCGACCGATCACGTCGCCGATCAGCAGCCCGGGGGCACCGACCCGCGCAAGACCCAGCGCCAGCTGACTCACCACTTGGCCGATGCCCTGGCTCAGCTTGGTGCGCGCGATCCGACTGAATGCCCCGCGCCGGATGGCCCAGTACGACAGGACCTGGTACATGCCCGCCCCGAACAGGCCCACCGGTACCAGCCAGAGGTAAGGCCGGAGCGCCGGCACCTGAAACAGGCGCACGAAGGCATCGCCACCTGCCCAGACGAGGACCGACAGAATCGTGACCGTTCCGCAGAGCAGGAGGACCGTGAGGGTCAGCAGCGACGCAGCGGTAGGCTCGTCCTCGGGCAGCGGGATCGCCATCTCGTATCGGAGCGACCCGATCACCAGGAGCAGCGTAAGAGTCGAGGAATACACGGCCAGGCTGCCGTAGTCGGCCGGCGAGTAGAGCCGGGTCAACAGGGGCAACGCCAGCGCCAGCAGCAGCTGCGATAGGGCCGTGCCCGAGGCGAGGGTGAGTACGCTGCGTCCGAATCCACCCCCTGGCACCCGCGCCAGCCACGCGTCCGCGGCGACTCGCAGGCGGCTCACGGCCGCCACCGCGAACAGTTCGGTGCTGGTGACTGCTTGGAACGGGTCTCCGGCATCTGCACACAATGCAGTCGGCCGACGGCACCGGTTGTGATGGCTGTCACTGGTCCCCGGGGTGCCCGCGCAGGTGTGCGCCACATCCACCCGCTCAGGTGAGCGTGGCTGCCAGGATGAGCTTATGGCCTGCCTGCCACGGCAGCAGCGTGTCGGTTGCGGCCGCCAGGCGGAACGCGGGGTGGAGGAGAGAGAGGAGGCGGAACTGTCGCCGATAGCGCTCCACGTCGGACCGGGTGACGACGCTGCCTTTGGCGGACGAGTCTCCGCCCTTCCGGCGCCGCATCGCTTCATACACGCCGTTGAGCGCCGTGTCCACCAGCTCGGAGCCGAAGCGCGAATAGGTCACGGAGCGCTCGATTCGAAACCTTGGCCCCAGCGTCTCGGTCAGTGACTGGAGGGTGTAGCCCGCGCGAAGATGTCCGTGCCATTCGTCGGTCAGGCCTATCCAGTGCCGGAAGCGGTTGAGCGGGGAGCCGGGCTGGAGGTGCGGCACGTTCAGGATCACCCGACCCCCAAGCACGAGCACCCGTGCCAGCTCCCTGGCGAAACCCCGGTCATCCTCGATGTGCTCCAGGTAGTCCACCACGACGACCTGATCGAACGTCCGGTCCGGAAACGGCAGCCTGGCACCGTCAAGCTGGTACACGTCGGTTTTGACGAGTTGGCGAATGGAGGCGACGGCACGCTCGTCCAGGTCCGCGCTGGCCCAGCGGCCCCCCCGCTGCCGCAGCAGGTAGCTGATCACGCCGTTGTCGGCGCCGATATCGAGATTGTGCTTGCCCGTGGGATCGCTGAGCAGCTCGAGGATGCGGCGCAGCTTGGCCTGCTTGAGCACCGATTTTTGGAACAACGCCAGCGCCCACTCGGTCTCCGCGGCGGTCACGGGGGCTCCGGCATTGGCAGCTACGGCGCCACGGCGGGGATCGAAACCGGCAGGCGCAGGTGCCGTCCCACCAGCGCGAACGCGATGACGGCGCGCAGGAACCAGCCGAGCGCCACGCCGTAGATGAGCCCGGTGAGTCCCCAGTGCGCGCCCACCAAGGCGCCCACCACGCCGAGGGCCACCGACACCCAGCCGGTGAGGTTCACCAGCGAGAGCTCCCGCGGATCGGCTACGGCCGACGCGGTGGCCTTGGAGAACGCATTGGCGATCTTGCCGATGCCGCTCACGATCGCCGCCACGAGCAGCGACCCCGGGAGGTGATACTTGCCCGCCAGCAGGTAACGCTCGACCAATGGCGTACAGAACCACACGGCCAGCGACCCCAGCAGCGCCATGACCCCCACCAGCCTGGCCTCATGGAACACCAGCCGCCGCCGTTGGAGCACGTCCTCTGCCGCCCGCAACCGGGGCAGCAGGCTGAAGCCGACGCCCATCTGCATGACCCGATACACCGAGCCCGCGATGGCGCCCAGCACGCCGTAGA
Source organism: Gemmatimonadales bacterium (assembly GCA_035688885.1). GTDB lineage: Bacteria > Gemmatimonadota > Gemmatimonadetes > Gemmatimonadales > GWC2-71-9 > CAVVWJ01. The sequence continues at coordinate 3,608 of DASSMN010000414.1, read as the reverse complement.
GCGCCAGGTCTGCGATGGGCAGCGCGTGGGGAATGACCAGCCGTTCCAGCTGGATGAGGACCAAGCCCGACGCGTTCATCCCCGCGAACGCCAGGGCCTCGCCCCAGGAGAATGGCGCCTCCGCCGGCGCCTGGCGCCGGCGACGCTCGCGGGCCAGCATGACCCACCCGATCCACGCCGCTACCACGAAGCCGACGGTCGAGATCAGCACCGGCAGCCACGCGCCGGACTCGCGCGCCACCAGCGACACCGCCGCGGCCGCCAGGAGGACGATATTGGGGCTCTGGCCCAGCAGCAGCGACTGGGAGAATCGCTGCTCGCTCTGAAACCGCGCGCTGGCCACCACCATGAGACCACCGGCGGCGCAGGAAATGAACAGCAGGAAGGCGAGCGCCGCCGACATGCCGTAGCTCTCCATCCCGATGAGGCCGAACGCCAGGCCGATGAGCGTCGAGATCGCGACCGTGGTCCCGAACAGCCGTGGGCCCGGCTCGAGGTGACGGCGTGTCACCACCCCGTCGAGGCCGGCGGGCGCCAGCGCGTAACCCAGATTGCCCAGCGCGATGACCAGAGTGAACAGCGCGTACTGCTCGGTGGGAAGTGCCCGCGCGAGAATCAGGTTCGACCCGGTGAACCCGATCCCCGACAGCGCATAGACCACCATGCTGCGCACGGTGGGGGATTGCCAGATCAGCTTCACGCCTCGACCCCGGCGATCCTTGCCTCCATGGCATCGTAGAAGGAGGCCAGCTTCCGGCGGGCGGCCTCGGGCGTGAACTCCTCCTGGACGTAGGCCTTGGCCCTCGCGCCCAGGCGCTCGCGCAAGAGCCCGTCGCTGAGCAGCCGGGCAAGGCCGGTCCCCAGGGCCGCCGGGTCGGGATCCACCAGGTACGCGGTCTGGTCGTCCAGCACTTGGGTGTGGGTCGGCAGGCGGGTGGCCAGCACGGCGGTCCCGCTGTCGAGGTAGGAGTAGATCTTCATCGGCGTGTTGAGGCCCTTGAGTCGCGGCGATACCAGCACATCGGCCTGGCGGAGCAGCCCCGAGAGCTCCCGGAGCGGTCGCGGCCCCAGGAAGTGGACCCGCGTCTCGATGCCTAGGCCCGCGGCCATGGCGCGATACCGCAAAATGTCGTCCTCCCGGCCCCCGACGATGACCAGGCTCGCGCTGGGCAGCTGCCGGAGCGTGACCCGAAAGCCCTGGAGCAGCAGGTCGATGCCCTGGTACCGCTCCAGGTTGCCTACGTACATCGCCACTGGTCCGGCGGGCCCCACCCCTTCGGGCAGCAGCCCATCACCGGTTGCGAATCCACCCGACGAGCGCGACAGCAGCGTGCTGTCTTCCACCCGTCCCACGGTCTTGTCGGGCGCGTGCGCGTGTGCCACATCCTCGAGCGCGGCGCAGACCGTCAGCACGCCGATGCTGCGGCGGACGGCGATGGACTCGCAGTAGCGCAAGAACCGCAGTGTCGGATGCAGCCGCGGAAATCGCTCCACCAGCTGCTCGGCCAGCGAGGAGTCCATGTCGTAGATGTACGGAATGCCGGATACCGCGCTGGCCAGGGCCGCAATGAACGCCGATTCCTCCACCGCGTGGATGAGATCATACCGGGTGCGCCGGACCATTCGCAGGCATTCGACCATCATGACGGCGTCGCACGCCACCTTCTTGAAGGAAAAGCCGGCGCGGACGTTGTGAATGCCCGGTAGACGCGGGATGCGGAAAATCCGGCAGCCGGGGATCGTCAGGTCCTCGCCTTCATGGAGCGTCAGCACATCCACCTGGTGCCCGCGCGCGCTGAGGAACTCGAGCACAGTGCGCACCGCCAGCGGCGTCCCCCTCGCCTGGAAAAAGGGATGGGGCGCCAGAACCAGGATTTTCACCCGGCGGGTCCCATGGTCGATCCGAACGGGTGCAGGCGCCGGACGACCTCGGCGATCTCGTCGGCCTCCTGCGACGGGGTCCACCCGAGGGTAGCGGCGACGATCCGCGCCACGTCGGCGACTGCCCCCCGCGCAGGGGGAAGCTGCAGACCCAAGGACGTTCGTCGGAAGATCACGTCGGACAGCCGTACTGCCATCTCCTCTCGTATCGCCCGGTCGATCTGGACTCGAAGCGGACCCCCATCTCCGTCCTCCGGGCGGTCAATTCTGACCTCAGCCGTGCGACAAGGAATCTTGCCTCGCCCCAGACCGGCCACCACGCCGTTGACGACGGATTCCGCTATTCCCCTGGCAGTAGTGAACTTGACCCCTTCGACCGACAACATATTGCGAGGTCCGAAGCCGAATCCGTGGTCTATGACACGCGCGCGCACGGCCAAAGCGCCCGATCGGCCCGGTTCCCGCCCGCCCTTGAGGGGAACCAGGCCCCATTGGCACCTCACCAGGTCCGGCTCGGCCAACGCCAACCCGGGGCAGGCGGCGTTGAACTCCTCGATCAGCTCGGCCGCACCGCGCTGGACCAAGGCGTCGGGATCCTGGCCCTCCCAAGGAACGTACCACGTGCCCAAGAGCGTGGTGGCTTCCTGGGGCACCAGAAACAAGAACCGACCGCCGCCCATCACCGGGTCGCCATCTCGTCCCCTGGGCGAGCGGACCCCGACCGCCGTCTCGGCGATCCGACCGGACACCTCGATGTTCATGGCAAACGCCTGAGGCGCGACTGCCGCCGCCTGCCCGCACAGCAGCGGGGTCCAGGGGCCCGCGGCGATCACCACCCGGCGACCGCGGACCTCCACGGTATCGCCGCCCAGCGTGTCCATGGCCCGGACTCCCGCCGCCGCCCCGTTCTCGACCAACAACTGGTCCATTTGGCAATAGTTGGCAACGGCGGCGCCGTGCTCGGCGGCGGCGCGAACAAACGCCAGCGTAAGGCGCTCGGGCTGGCGGAGCCGGGCATCCCACCATTGGGCACCGCCAGTGGCGTTCGGAGGGAATGCGGCGAACTGGCGCCGGCATTCGTCGATCGAGAGGAGGCGGCCGTCCGGAAGCTGATGATCGGAACCCAGCTCACGGTTGCGGCTCGCCGAGAAGAGGTCGTTCAGACGGAGTGCGACACGCAACACCGACCGGCTGGTGACGCCGGCGCCGAGGGTAGGGACCACGACCGGTAGCGGCGCCACCAGGGTGGGCGCGATCCGCAGCAGCGCCGAGCGCTCCCGGTTGGACTGGCGCATGCTGCGAAAGTCGCCGCGGGTGAGCGAGCGCAGGCCGCCGTGGACGATTCGAAGGCTGCTGGCCGAGGTGGCGGAGCCGAAGTCGTAGCGCTCGACCAGGGCGACGGTCAGGCCCCGCTGGGACGCATCCCACGCGATGCAGGCGCCGTGAATCCCGCCGCCTACCACTACCAGGTCGTGAACCCGTCCGGTCAGGCGAGTCAGGTCCCGTTGCATGAACGCTGGCGACTTACCTCGAGGCTTGGGGCTGGGGCGGGCGGGTCCGCACCCTGCCGCCCCGCGGGCCGGCGGTCAGACCCGCTCGCGAACCCGGTACACCCGACGGTGCGGGGACCTGAGGTGCACGATAATCTCGCCTACCAGCCCCAGACCCATGAGCTGGACCCCGAGGGCGATGAGCAGCACCGCCAGGAGCAGCAGCGGGCGATCGGC
>DASSMN010000176.1:0-3927 GCA_035688885.1 Gemmatimonadales bacterium | reverse complement strand
CCGAGCCACACGCTCTCGCCGCGGCCCTGGATCCCGACCCGGCTCATGCCGTCGTTCCAATCGCCGCTGCCCATCAGCGGCAGCCCGTGGGCGCCCATGGTCAGGCCCTTGTCGATGGCGCGCACACAATGGTCGAACAGTGACGCCGTAGTGGCGGAGACTCGAGGCAGTCCGTACGCCTCCGTCTCGCCGGCGGCGAGGGTCGGCGCCTCGAGGAAATGCACGGACTCGTCCAGGACGTCGCGGTCGCCGGTCGTATCCACGTAATACGCCACGGCGTACGGCAGCCAGAGCAGATCGTCCGAGCAGCGACTGCGCAGTCCCCGGCCCGACGGCTCGTGCCACCAGTGCTGCACGTCTCCTTCGACGAACTGCCGGCCGGCGGCCCGGAGGATGTGCGCGCGCGCCACCTCGGGCCGCGCCAGCGAGAGGGGCATGACGTCCTGGAGCTGATCGCGGAAGCCATAGGCACCACCCGGCTGGTAGAAGCCGGTCCTGGCCCAGAGCCGGCAGCTCAGGACCTGGTACAGGAGCCAACGGTTCATGAGCAGATCGAACGAGTCGTCCGGCGTGCGCACCTGGACGGTTTCGAGCGTGTCCGACCAGAATCGCTTCACCGCCTGCAATGCGCCGTCGGCGGCGTCCACCGAGCCATGGCGGCGCACCAGCTCACGGGCGTGCGCACGATCCCGCCCCTGACCCAGGATGAGAGCGAGGCGGCGACTTTCCCCCGGACCCAAGGCGATCTCGACCTGCAGGGCCGCGCACGGATCCAATCCCGCACCGAACTGACCCGACAACTCGCGCTGGCGGAGCGCGGCGGGCCGCGCCAGCGAGCCGTTCCGTCCCAGGAAGGAAAGCCGATCCCCGGAGGCGGAGCGCGCCGTCTCGCTGACGTGCGCGAAGGCGACCCGACCCGCAAAGTCCTGGTTGTAGGGGTTCGTGGCCAGGACGGCGCCCGTCTCCCCGTCGCGCTCCGTCATGACATGGAGGTGCTCCCCAGGTTGCGGCGGTCCGAGACGCCATTCGTTGTATGCGAACACGCTCAGTCGCCGCCGCCGGCGGGTCCGGTTGGTGAGGGTGATGAGCGAGAACTTCACGGGGTCCTGCGCGTCCACGAAGACGGCGAGTTCCTGGAGGATCCCGTGCGAAGCATGCGTGAAGCGGGAAACGCCGGCATCGTGCCGGATCACGAACCGGCCGCTCGCCGATGTCCGTCGTATCGGTCCGGGTGTCGGGGACCAGACGTCGCCCCCGTCCTCGTCCCTCACGAAGAGCGCTTCGGTCGTGGGATCGGTCACGGGGTCGTTGGCGAACGGGGTGAGGCGGTTCTCGCGGCTGTTCTCCGCCCACGTGTGGGCCGAGCCCGATGTCGAGACCACCGTGCCGAAGCCGGGGTTGGCCATGACGTTCACCCACGGGTGCGGTGTCTCCTGGTCACCGTCGAGCACGATTGCGTACTCGCGGCCGGCGGCGGCGAAGCCACCCGTCCCGTTGGCGAAGGTGAGCTCGGGCGTCTCGATCTCCGGGGTGTCCGGCTGGAGGACCGGGGGTGAGGGCGCCGGCGGCAGCTCCCGCCGCCATTGCGGCTCGGGATACGGGAGGTCCAGCTGGCTCGACAGCTCCCCGCGCGCGCCGTCGAGGATCACCCGCGCCACGCTGTCGAGCAGGCTCCGCTCATCCTCGGACATGCGGTCGCCGCGCAGCAGGTACACCCCACCCGGCCGGTGCTTCCATGCCCCCCAGGGTCCGGTGTCGAGCAGCGCCGCCAGCTGCACGTGGATGTCGTCGGCGTAGCCCGCCGGATCCTCGTTCACGATCACCACGTCCGCGCTGAGCCCTTTGAGCCGCCAGTACTCCTGTGCCTGGAGGACCTGCAGCGCGAGGGGGAAGGCGGCGCCCGAGGCCACGCGCACCAGGAGGATGGGGAGATCGCCGGAGATCCCGTGCGCCCACAATCCCGGTTGTCCCAGGACGTTGCGCCCGAACACCTCCGGCCCGGCGCGCAGCGACGCGTCGGCGTACAGCACGCGGGAGGCGAGGCGCTCGAAGAGGTGGGCATCGTCGCTCGAGATGCCAAGGTGCCGCAGCGTGCTCTGCGCCTGGGTGAAGGCCAGCGCGAACGTACGCGCGGCGGCGCTGGGATCGTGATACTTGTGGGCGATGGCGAGGGCGCCATCCCGGCTCACCGCCACGCCCGTCGCGAAGGAGAGGCGTACGAATCCGCCGGGGGCCAGGCGAATGCGCTGGCGCAGGCTGACGATCGGATCGAGCACGGCCCCCGTGGTGCCCGACAAGGCGCGTCCGTCGAGCGCGGCGGGATCTTCGGGGCTGCGGCCCCGGCCCAGGAACCGCCAGCGGTCGGTTTCCCATTCTACCGGCCCCTGCATGCGCCCTTCCACGCTCAGCACGTGAACGGCCCACGCGCCGGCATCATCCCGCGCGCGGGGCCGCCGCTCGCAGATCAGCGCGGCGCTCTCGGGCAGGTATTCCGTCTCGACAAAGAGGTTGCTGAAGGCCGGGTGGGCCAGATCCGCGGCGGCAGAGGCCAGGACGATCTCGGCGTAGCTCGTGACCTCGAGCTCGCGCGGCCGGTCGCTCCGGTTGGTCACGGTGAGGCGCCGGACTTCGACGTCGTCCTCGTTGGAGACCGCGATGTCGAGCTGCGTCGCGATGTCACCGTGACGGCGGCGGAACACGGCGCGCTCGGCATGGAAGGTGACCAGATACTCTTCGGGCTCGACGTCGGTGGGATGGTAGGCGGCGGACCAGACGGATCCGCTGCGCACGTCGCGCAGGTAGAGGAACTGGCTCCCCGGGTCGCGGGTCGAGTCCTCGCGGTACCGGGTGACGACCTTGCCGCGGCAAAAACTGGCGCCGCCCCCCGCGTTGGTGACGACGGCGGTGTAGGCGCCGTTCGACAGAAACTGCGCGTGCGGGTAGCGCGTGTGGGGCGACCGGAACCGCCGCACCGCCGCGGCGGCGGCGGGTGCCGCCACCCGGGTCTCCTCGGCGGGCCGAGGCCGCGTGATCGGTGTGTGGCGCGGCACGCGCTCCTGCAGCAGCAGCGCGGTGGCCTGGACTCGGGGATCGGCATGGAGGCGCTGCACCATCGGGGAGTCGAGCAAGGCGTTGGCCAGCGCCACCAGACTCATCCCCTGGTGATGGGCCATGAAGGCCCGAACGACGGTACCGCGGGTATGGGGCCGAGGCTCGCTTGGGGTCTCACCGTCGTCCGTCTTGCGGTGCGTGTAGTCGATCGCCTCGTAGAGCCCGTACGGGCCTTCCAGCCCTTCCCGGGCGAGGCGCCGGAGGTTGTGGGCAGCCCGCTCCGGGTCGACCATCGCGGCGAGCGCGGTGGCGTAGGGGGCCACCACCAGCTCGTCGCCCAGGCCTCGCTTCAGCCCCAGGCCGGGAACGCCGAACGCCTTGTACTGATAGGTCCCATGGTGGTCGACGACATTGAAGGCCGACTCCGAGATTCCCCAGGGCACGCCCTGTTGCTTCCCGTATTCGATCTGGCGGCGCACGGCCATGCGGCACGACTGGTCGAGGAGGGTGCCTGGGTAGCTCTTCATCACGAGGAGCGGCATGAGGTATTCGAAAAGACTGGCGCTCCACGACAGCAGGGTGGGAGCGCCGTCCACGCTCGTCAGCAACCGTCCCAGGTGGAACCAGTGATCGTCGGGGACGTCTCCCTTGGCGATGGCGACGAAGCTGGCCAGGCGGGCCTCGGATGCCAACAGGTCGTAAAAGGAGGGATCGAGACGGCCTGAGCCTTGTGCGTCTTCGAGACGATATCCGGTTGCGAAGATCTGGCGCTGCCAGTCGTAGAGGAAGTCGAAACTCATGCCGTCGACGAACGCCAGCGCGCGCTGCGCCAGTGTCTCGAGCTCGGTCGCGAATCCAGGCGGATCCTCGACCGAG
>DASSMN010000489.1:0-4311 GCA_035688885.1 Gemmatimonadales bacterium | reverse complement strand
ACGAGCCAGGAGCATGTCCGCCGCGCGGGCGCTGGCCGAGCGCTCGACCCGCCCATTGAGCCGTCGTCCGCGCGGGATGTAGCCGTCCACAGCGGCCGGTGCCAGCCTCTGGCCGCGCCCGAGCTTGAGCAGGAGCCGCGCCATGTGGCCGACCGCGTCCCTCATTCCGGTGGCGGTGGGCGCCGTGGGCACAATGAAGACGTCTTGACGGTAGAGCTCCACAGCGGCGTTCTCCGGGTACATGCCGGCGACGGCCGGGCGGCCGAGCCGCCGCGCCACGTCGAGACAGACGCGCCCGCAGGCCAGGCCGTACCGGCCGGCATTGAAGGCGGGACCGGCGGCCACGGCCTCGGGCCGTAGCCCTTCGATCAACCCAAACACCTCGGAGGCTGTTTCCTCCATGCGGTCAGCGAAAAGGCTGTCACCGCAGATGACGGTCCCGACGACCTCCGCGTCGCGGCCGAGCGCCTGCTGGAGCGCGAGCCCGGGCCCGACGGCGCCCGCGCGCGCCTGCGGGGGCATATCGGCCGCAGCCTCGCCGCCGATCCCCCCGAAAAACTGGTTGATGTAGTGGACGATGCGCATGGTCAGTACTCCTGGGCCAGGACGCCGCGGGCGTTCATCTCGATCGTGGCGGCGTAGAGTTCCTGGATCGGCAGGTCCAGCTCGCCTTCGGCCGGTTCGCCCCGGTGCGCCAGGCGTGAGCCGCCAATCGCGCGCTCCACCGCCGGCAGCCTCAGGCGCCGATCGATCCCCCCGCTGCTCGCCAAGGCGACCGCCTCCGGAACGAAGTCCACGAGCGAAGCGTCGGTGCCCTCTGGCCCGCCGTACTCATGCACAACGGCCGTGGTGACGATGCCGCGCTGCTCGAGCGCCTGGACGGTCAGCATGAAGTCGATGTGTGTGTTGCCGGTGCCCTCGTAAGTGCAGAGCGCCGCGCCGGCCCCCAGCACGGAGGCCAGTTGGGCAGCGATGTGGGCCGAGCGGCGCTTGAGGAATTCGCTCTCGTGGTGGCCGCGGGCGACGATGACGCCAGCCAGATCCAGCTCGCGTCCGTGCCGGGCGCAGAGGGTTCTGAGCGACGGGTGGTGTGTGTGCATGTAGGTGGGCGTCTTGCTGCCCGTCTTGTAGTTGGCGCCGACCAACGCGCCATCCCGTAGCTCGTTGGGGTGCAGGACGGTAGGGACGATGTCGGTCATCTCGTGGCCGTAGAGGAAGGTCTGGACCATGGGGCCCTGGGCACGCACCTGGTGCACCCAGACGATGCGCGGCAGCCCGGGCGCCGGACTCTGCTCGAAGCGCTCAACGCGCGGTGGAGCCAGCTCGTGGGTGGCGCGGGCCAAATGATCAGCCACCCGGAGCGCAGCGCGCCGGATCGCATCATCGTAGTCCACGTTGCTCGAGGCCGCACCGGGCGTGAGGACCAGGCAAAGCCCCACACGGTCGGCGCAGCCGGAGAACTCAGCGCCGGGCCCCGACATCTCGATGACACCCTCTTCGAACGCGTGCACCCCGCCCGCCGGAAACGGGAATTCGCTGACCTCGATTACGACGAAGCCCTCGAGGCGGTGGGTGAGCCCGGCGCCGCAGGTCACGGGCGGCCCGTTGAACCCGGGGAATGCGCTGCCTGGGCCCCGAATCTTTGACAGCGGCTCGATCGCGTCGAGCGCGCGCAGGACGCGCACGGATGCACCGGGGTGCACCAGCTCGAGTCGTACGGCGCGGATGCGGGGGTCCTGCAAAATCAGAGCGCTCACGGCCTTGGCGTCGATCGTCAACACGCCGTCCGCATAAGCCGTTCGGGCGCCCAGTTCGGCGTGATGGACGGGGAAGCAGCCGATGTTGAGCGCCATCCCCATCAAGCTGACTCCGCGCCGGAGCCCTCGCGCACGGAGCGCACGGCCTCGCAAATCCGGCTCACGTCCATCGCTACTTCCATGAGGGCCACGTGCTCCTCCCAGTCCGGCGGGGCGATCTGCGCCCGCACCTCCGGCTCGGTGATGTGGTAGACAGGTAGTCTCAGCGCGATACCAGCTAGCGCGCCGGCCCAGGCCGGATCGCCGTCCGTCACCGTCATGGCGTAGAGCCGACTACTGTCCTCGGTCGGTGTCCCAAGCAACACCACGACCTCCTCGGGCTTGAGCTGCTCCGCCACCCGCTTGATCTCCTCTTGACCCTCCAGGTCAAGGGCGCCCGCGGCCGTTCAGACGAAGCAGTAGGTCTTCTCCAGCACGATCTCGGCGCCGGCGGCTCGGGCGCATGCCGCGATGGCACCGGCCTGGATCCCGTCGCGCTCGCCGAGCGCGATCACCTTCTTGCCCTTGAGCATGGAGTCCTCCCGTCCTAGTCGTTTCGCTCGACGACCACGGAAATGCCGTCGGCCAGCTGGGTCATGCGCCCGAGGAAGAGGCTGCCCTTGGCCAGGAACAGCGTACGCCGGTAGCGCCCGTCCCGGAGTCCGTCGAGGGCGTGGCCGAGGAACGGAATCGCAGAGGCGATGTGCCCCTGGGTCGGCGAGAAGCCGGGCAGCCCGTGGGTCCGCGTGAAGGCGGGGATGTCGGCGGGCACGATCTCCCGGGCGAGGGCCGCGAGCCCCCCGATCATCCTGTAGTTGAGCTGGGGCACGTCCCCGCTGCCCGACGGCTCGGTCAGCTCGGGGTTGTGCAGCTCGGTGGCGTACTTGTCCACGTCGCGGAAGCCCCAGCCAAGCGCACGGAGGGGATCCCGCACGAGCGACTCGAAGATCGCCTTCTGCGAGGAGCCGGCGGACACCCGGTGCCGCCCGATGGCGTCCAGGCGCAGGCGCGGCGAGCGCCCGTCGTCGCCTTCCACTAGGAGCGCCACGCCGACCAGCATGTCCTCCAGGACCGGCTGCCCGTGGCGCAAGTGACCCTGGTACTTCATCCCGAGCTTGGCGAGCGCGCAGCCGCCGATCACCGCGATGCGCGCGAAGACGCCTGCGGCCACCAGACTACCGGCGATGGCGAGGGCGTGGAGGGGGCCGCAGCAGAAGCCCTTGACGTCCACCCCGGTGGCGCCGAGGCATCCAGCCTCCTCAGCCACGGCCTTGGCGAGGTTCCCACCACCGCGCTGGTAGCGGTCGCCCACCGCCTCCTCGCCGCTGCCGATCACGTAGTCCACAGAGCCTGGGTCGATGGCCTCCCCGGCCAGGAGCGCGCGCAGTGCCATGGCCGCCGTCATCTTGGCCGCGAGATTCTCGAGGAGCACGTCAGGGGCGAGTGTCAGATCCGTCTCGTGACCGGCCGCGATGCAGCCGATGCGCCGGCCCGAGCGCAGCTGAAGCGGCGCGGCCGGCGCGGGCCCGGCAAGCCGCTCCTCAATCCGAGCTTCGGGCACCCCCGGGCCCAGGGCCTCCAGGTCCCGCTTCACGACCAGCGGATGCCGGGCGAGCGCCTCGCGCGCTGCCTCTGCAAAGCCCGCCTCAAGCTGCACCAGGTCGAACCGATCCCCGATCTTGAGCAGGCCGTACAGCTCCTCCTCAGGTGCGATCTCGCCGTGGGGCCCGCGCCGGTCCCCCGGCGGAGAGGACTCGGACCACGGCCGCGGCAGGTCCCAGAGCGCGTCGGGATGGCGCGCGCCGATCAGCACCTGGTTCGGCGCGTAGTCCCGCGCAGGTTCCCAGGGGCGCAGCGCGCCCCGGATCGCGCTCTCCACTCCGGCCTCGCACACGATATCCCGGCTTGGCTTCGACCCGTGGCAGACGAGACCGGGCGCGTGGGCGAGGAAAAAGCGCGCCCCGCGGATCACCGGCTGGCGCAATACCTTCACTCGATGCAGCTCAGGGAGCCGAAGCCATAGTGGTCGTCGTAGCGCCAGGGCGGCGGCAGCGGCCCCAGCGTGGGCAGCGCCGCGTCGGCACCCCCGTGCAGCCCGACGCCGGAGCCGCGGTGGACCACCTTGCGGTCGAGGCCGATCACACGACTCACCGGCCCGGGGTCGGCGACCTGGAGCGTCGCGTTCTTGAAGAAGCTCGTGCTCACGATGGCGTCGGCCTCGGGCAGAGGCTCGAGCATGGTGGGGGCGCCGTCGGTCGCGTCGTCCTCACTCGTAAGAAACACGGTCTTGATCCCGAGGCGCTCGCAGGCCCGGATCGTGCGGACCACCTCGATGAACTCATTGCCGCCCGCATCCCACGTGACCACCGCACCCTGGGCGCCCAGCATCTTCGCGGTCTTGGCGGTCTGGTTGGCAATCATTTGCTTTTCGTGCTGAGTGGTCCATTCAGTGCGCAGCACGATCACACCGAGGAAGTTCCAGTCGCGGCCGTGCCGCCGGTAGAGGTCGAGGAAC
>DASSMN010000349.1:0-3496 GCA_035688885.1 Gemmatimonadales bacterium | reverse complement strand
TCTGCCGCGCTGCTTCTTCGATTTCGGCGACATGCGGAAGGCCAACGCGACCGGCTACTTCCCCTATACGCCCTCACTCCCCATGCTGTACGGCCTCCGGGAGTCGATCGACATGCTGCTGGAGGAGGGCCTGGAGAATGTGTTCGCCCGGCATCACCGCCTGGCCGAGGGGACCCGGGCCGCGGTGAAGGCGTGGGGCCTCGAGCTCTGCGCCCGGGAGCCCCGCTGGTACTCCGACACCGTCAGCGCCATCATGGTCCCCGCGGGGATCAACGGCGCCGAGGTGATCGATATCGCCTATCGCCGATACAATCTCGCGCTGGGCGCGGGCCTGGCGCGGATGGCCGGCCGGCTGTTCCGGATCGGCCACCTGGGCGATCTCAACGAGTGCATGCTGCTGGGCGGGCTCGCCGGGGTCGAGATGGCCATGCGGGACGCCGGGGTCAAGGTGACGCCCGGCAGCGGCGTCGGCGCGGCGGAAGACCACTGGCGCTCCACGGCCAAACCGCTCGAGAAGCGCGAGCTGCCGCCCCGCGCGCCCGAGCCGACGCCCGCGCCGGCAGCGGCCAAGGAGAAGGCGACCGCCGGCGCCGGCCGATGAGCCACACCCGTTTCGAGCCCGCGCGCCAGCGGCTCCAGCGCAGTGAGCTGGCCGTGCCGGGGTCGAACCCGGCAATGTTCCCCAAGGCGCTGGACAGCGCCGCGGACTACATCTTTCTGGATCTGGAGGACGCGGTCGCGCCGGGCGACAAGGAGCAGGCCCGGCGCAACGTGATCCAGGCGCTCCACGATCACGACTGGCGCGGACGGGGCAAGACGATTTGCGTCCGTATCAATGGGATCGACACCCATTACATGTACCGCGACGTCGTGGACGTGGTGGAGCAGGCGGGTAGCCGGCTCGACACGGTTCTGATTCCCAAGGTCGGGGTGCCGGCGGACGTCTACCTGGTGGACGCGCTGCTCACCCAGATCGAGCAGGCCAGGGGCATCCCGCATCGGATCGGGATCGACGTGCTCATCGAGACGACGCTCGGCATGGCCAACGTCGAGGCCATCGCCCAGTCGAGCCGGCGGCTCGAGGCCATGCACTTCGGCGTGGCCGATTACGCTGCCAGCTGCCGCGCGCGCACGGTGGTCATCGGCGGCCTGAACCCCGACTACCCGGGCGACCAGTGGCATGCGGCCCTCTCGCGCATGCTGGTGGCCTGCCGGGCCTACGGCCTCCGGCCGATCGACGGGCCGTTCGGCGACTTCAAGGACCCCGACGGCTACCGGCTGGCGGCCAAGCGGGCGGCCGCGCTGGGCTACGAGGGGAAATGGGCCATTCACCCCTCCCAGATCGCGCTGGCCAACGAGGTGTTCAGCCCGCCGCCGGCCGAAGTGGATCGCGCCAAGCGGATCCTGGTGGCGCTCGACGAGGCGGCGCGCGATGGCCGGGGCGCCGCGCAGCTCGACGGGCGCATGATCGACGCGGCGTCGGCCCGGATGGCACAGAACGTGGTACAGATGAGCGAGGCGATCGAGCAGTCTCACGCGGGGCGGTAACGACCAACGATCCGAGAACTCCATGGACATCCACGAGTACCAGGCCAAGGAACTGCTCGCCGGGTTCGGCGTCGCCATTCCACGCGGCGGCGTCGCCTACAGCCCGGAGCAGGCGGTGTACCGCGCCTCCGAAATCGGCGGCGCCCGCTGGGCGGTGAAGGCGCAGATCCACTCGGGCGCCCGGGGCAAGGCCGGCGGCATCAAGCTGTGCTCCAACGAGGACGAAGTGCGGCAGGCGGCCAAGGGGCTGCTGGGTCGCCGGCTGGTGACCCACCAGACCGGGCCCGAGGGGCGCACCGTGCATCGCCTGTATATCGAAGCGGCGGTGCCGATCCAGCGGGAGATCTATCTCGGCTTCGTGCTCGACCGGAAGAGCGAGCGGGTCATGATCGTGGCGTCCGCGCAGGGCGGCATGGAGATCGAGGAAATCTCCGAGCGCTCGCCCGAGGCGATCATCCGCTCGGTGGTGGAACCGGCGGTGGGCCTCACGGCTTTTCAGGCCCGGGAGATCGCCTTCGCGCTCGGGCTCGACGCCGCGCAGGTGACCCGCGCGGTGACCGCGCTGCTGGGCTGCTACCGCGCCTTCCGCGACCTCGACGCCACCATGGTGGAGATCAACCCGCTGGTGGCCACCACCGACGGGCAGCTGCTGGCGCTCGACTGCAAGATGACCTTCGACGACAACGCCCTGTTCCGCCGGCCCAACGTGAGCGAGCTCCGGGACTACGCCGAGGAGGATCCGCGCGAGTCCCAGGCCGCCGAATACGGAATCAATTACGTGGCGCTGGACGGCGAGATCGGCTGCATCGTGAACGGCGCCGGGCTCGCGATGGGCACCATGGACCTGATCAAGCACGCCGGCAGCTCGCCGGCCAACTTCCTCGATGTGGGCGGCGGCGCCTCGCCCGAGAAGGTGTGCAACGCGTTCCGCCTGGTGCTGGCCGATCCCAAGGTCCGCGCCATCCTGGTGAACATCTTCGCCGGCATCAACCGCTGCGACTGGGTGGCGCAGGGCGTGGTGAACGCCGTGAAGGAGCTCAAGCCGGCCGTCCCGCTGGTGGTGCGGCTCGCGGGCACCAACGTCGAGGAGGGCCGCAAGATCCTCAAGGAGAGCGGTCTCGACCTGGTCACCGCCGACACGCTGACCGAGGCCGCCGAGAAGGTGGTCGCCGCCCTCAAGGCGTCGGGCGGCGCCGCGGCAACCCGAGCCCCCGGCCAGTCCGGCGGCGAGCAGGCGACCGGTGAGGTCGCCGGAGGCAATGGAAAGCCATGAGCATCCTCATCGACGAGCGGACCCGGGTCATCATCCAGGGGTTCACGGGCGACAAGGGCACCTTCCACGGCAAGGAGATGGTGGCCTACGGGACCAACCTCGTGGGCGGCGTCACGCCGGGGAAGGGCGGCAAGCGGCACCTCGACCGCCCGGTCTTCAACACCGTGAAGGAAGCGGTGCGCGAGGCGGGCGCCGAAGCCACCATCATCTTCGTGCCGGCCGCGTTCTGCGCCGACTCGATCATGGAGGCGGCCGACGCGGGCGTGCGGCTCATCTGCGCGATCACCGACGGCATTCCGGCGCAGGACATGATGATGGTGAAGCGCTACCTGTGGCGGTATCCCAAGGACAGGCGCTCCACGGTGATCGGGCCCAACTGCGCCGGGATCATCAGCCCGGGCAAGGCCATGCTCGGCATCATGCCGGGCCACATCTACAAACGCGGCACCGTGGGCCTGGTGACCCGGTCGGGCACGCTGGGATACGAAGCGGCGTCGCAGATGAAGGCAGTTGGGATCGGCATCTCGACCAGCGTGGGCATCGGCGGCGATCCGATCAACGGCAGCTCGTTCGTGGACATCCTGCAGCGGTTCGAGGAGGATCCCGAGACCGAGGCCGTGATGATGATCGGCGAGATCGGCGGCCCTCAGGAGGCCGAGGCGGCGCGGTTCGCCA
>DASSMN010000333.1:0-3958 GCA_035688885.1 Gemmatimonadales bacterium | reverse complement strand
CGCGGCTGGAGGTGGCGAGGCTCATCAGCTCTCTCGGCGACCCCGCCTTGCGCAGCAGGCCCATGGCCGTCTGGAGCTGCTTGTCGTCCTGGGCCCGACGCCGAAACTCGGCGGGCCTCCCGAAGACGTAGCGGGCGATCTCGTACCCCAGCTGCTCGGTAATGAGACCACTCGCGCCCTCGTAGACCTGGGGGGTAAGGTCGATGCCCTTGGCGCGCAGTCGCTGGTAGATCTGCTGCCGCATCTCAGGGGTGACCGTGAAGGCCTCGGACTTGATCGAGCCGCTCTGTTTGGCCTCGAGCGCATAGGTGGTCAGGACGTCGCGGTACTCGGGCAGGTGACTGCCGAGCTCTTTGGCGAATTCCTTTTCGCCGCCGGACAAGGTGTCCGGCCGAATGACCAGGTCGGGCACTATGCCGCCGCCTCCTCGCACCACTCGCCCCGCGTCGGTGTGATAGATCGGCCGGCTCCGGATCGCCGAATCGCTGTGCTCCTTGTCCTGCGCGGCCCCCGGCACCGAGTCGCCGGCTTCCACCGCCGCCTGGACCGCCTGGTCTTCCTCGTTCTTGGCCGTTCGCTGGATGGTTCGGCCGCTCGGGGTGTACCACCGCGCCGTAGTCAGCTTGAGCGCCACGCCGTCGCCCAGGGGAAACAGCGTCTGCACCAGCCCCTTGCCGAAGGTCGGCGTGCCGACCACGACGGCCCGGTCATGGTCCTGGAGCGCGCCGGCGATGATCTCGGCCGCGCTCGCGGTACCATCGTTCACCAGCACGACGATGGGCAGCTCGGGCCACTGCTGCTTGACCTCGTCGTAGAACTCCTTGGTCGAGCCCCGGGCCCGCCCGCGGGTGGCCACGATCTCCTGCTTCTGATCGAGGAAGAGGTCCGCCACCTTCACGCCCTGGTCGAGCAGGCCGCCCGGATTGAGCCGCAGGTCCAGGATCATGGACTTCATGCCCTTCGACTTCATCGCGCCGATCTCGGCCTGGAGCTCGTCGGCGGAGGTCTCGGCCACGGGGTTGAGCGAGATGTAGCCGACCCCGCCGTCGAACATGGTGCCGGGAGGCACCGACCGGATATGGATCTGGGCGCGGACCAGGTTGTACTTGATGGGATCGGAAACGCCGGAGCGCCGAACCGTGATCGCCACCTTCGAGCCGGCATCGCCGCGGAGCGCCTTCACGGCCTCGTCGTTCTTCCAGCCCTCGGTCGACCGGCCGTCGACTTCAATGATCTGATCGCCCGTGGCGACGCCAGCCCGCTCGGCCGGCGTATCCGGCAGCGGCGCCACCACCGTGATCCAGCCGTCACGCACGTCGATCTGGATGCCGAGCCCGGCGTAGTTGCCCGAGGTCTGCTCGGTCAGCGCTTTATAGTCGTCGCCGGTGAGCAGGACCGAGTAGGGGTCCTTGAGCTGCTCGAGCATGCCGCGGGTGGCGCGGTCGTAGAGATCGGTCTCGCCGATCGAGTCTACATAGTACGCGCTGACGTGGCCGAGGACGTCATCGAAGAGACGGGCCTGCTGGTACACGTTCCCGCCGCTCGCGACGCCGCGCTGAAGCAGCCAGCCGCCGCTCAAGAACGAGATCGCCGCCACCACCACGATCAGCCCCCAACGCTGCTTCATACCGTGCCTCCGGTCCTGCGGAGTTGCCGCGAATGCCGCCCCGGCCTACCCCGGAGCGCCACGCCTGTGGCGCCGATCCCCCACTGTTGCCGCCGGCGTCGCCGTACCCGCATAAAGCTAACCTGCCGCGGCGCCGAAGCGTTCTGGATCGGCGGCCAGGACAGCCTCCCATGCCTCCTGCAAGAGCCGGTCCGGCGGTAGGGTGCCGTCCAGATGTCGGATGCCGGGCCCCCCGACCGAGCGGTAGTACTCCAGGACGCGGCGGTGGAAGTCCAGGCTCTCGGCGTCGAGGCGGTCGAGCCGCTTGCCCGCGGCGAGCTGGCGCGCGCGCCCGACCTCCGGCGAGAGATCGAGGATCAATGTGAGGTCCGGCCGGAGGTCCGCCGCGGCCGCGCGATTGGCGGGCAGGACAACCTCGGCCGCCAGGCCGCGGCCGACCATCTGATAGGCTTCGGTGGACAGGGTGAAGCGATCGGAGAGGACCACCCGGCCCGCGTGCAATGCCGGAGCGATCACCGTGGCGACCAGCTCGGCGCGCGCGGCGAGATAGAGAAACAGCTCGGCGACCGGAGCAACCGGATGATCGGGATCGAGCACTGCCTGGCGGGCGATCTCGCCGGCGCGGGTGCCGCCGGGCTCGCGAACCACGACCGGCTCGACTCCCGCGTCGCGCATGCGCTGGGCCAGCGGGCCCGCCAGGGTGGATTTCCCCGAGCCCTCGGGCCCCTCCAGGACCACGAAGAGCCCGCGGCCGCTCATCCCAGCGTGATGATGCTGCTGGTCGCGCCCTTCTCCATCCCCTCGCTGATCTGCTGATTCACCTTGGCCATCAGCTTCTCGAAATTGGAGCGGGCGACCACGTACGCCTGGCCCACCGGACTCATCTCGAGATCGCGCACCGCCGTTTCGTAGGATTCCGCGGTGGCCTGATCGGGCATCTGTCCGCTCGAGACCATCTGGTCCACCTGCCGGGCCAGGGTCTGGATCTGGTCCAATTTGGCGACGGTCTCCTTGTCGTCACGCAGCGAGGTCTCGGCCCGCCGCAGCGCCTGATACTCGGCCGACTGGCCGATCAACCTGCCCAGATCCTGCGCCTTGTCCCAGATCACTCGGCATCGCTCCTGCGCGCGAGCAGATATCGCTCACGGCCGAAAAGGTCGGTGTGTATGGCGATGTCGGTGTATCCCGACCCGCCCGCCCGCGCGGCGCACTGCGCCGCGCGGGCCTCGTCGACTTCCAGCGCTACCCAGGCTCCGGGCCGGAGCACCCGGCGCCCGTCCACCAGCAGGAGGTCGATCGCGGCGAGCCCATCCGGCCCGCCGGCGAGCGCCAGCTCGGGCTCCCACTCGCGAACCGAAGCGTCCAGAGCGCCGTATTCCTGTGACGTAAGATAGGGGGGATTCGAGATCAGCGCGTCGAGCGACCGGGCCGCGAGCACGTGCGTGAGATCGCCCTGCACCAGCGCCACCCTGGCCCCGGTCTCGTCCCGGTTCTGGCGAGCCAGCGCCAGCGCTTCGGACGAGAGATCGATGCCCGTCACCAGCTCGAATGCCCCTTCGAGCGCC
Organism: Gemmatimonadales bacterium; assembly: GCA_035688885.1. Classification (GTDB taxonomy): domain Bacteria; phylum Gemmatimonadota; class Gemmatimonadetes; order Gemmatimonadales; family GWC2-71-9; genus CAVVWJ01. The sequence continues at coordinate 766 of DASSMN010000333.1, read as the reverse complement.
AGACTCAACGCCATGCACCCTGTGCCGGTGCCGACGTCTGCGACGCGCCCGGTCCGAACCCGAGCCAGCAGCAGGTCCACCAGCCCCTCGGTTTCCGGCCGAGGAATCAGCGCGCGCCGATCCGACCGCAGCGTCAGGTGCCGGAAGCCGGCCCAGCCGGTCACGTGCGCCAGCGGCTCGCCGGCCGCGCGGCGCCGCACGGCGGATCGGAACCGTGCCGTGCGCTCAGGCGCGACCGCGGCTCCGTCATCCGGTGTCACGGCCGCCGCCGGCACCCGCTCGAGCCAGGACCAGATCCGTGCGGCCTCGCGCCGGGGTTCCGCGACGCCGGCCTCGCCCAGCAGCCGGGCCGCTTCCGCCAGCAGCTCCGCGCGGGAGACGAGGAGGTCAGGCACCGTCCTGTTCCTGCCGGCTGGCCATGCGGAGGGAATCGATCAGCTCATCGAGGTCGCCGTCGATGACATCGCCCAGATTGTGGACCGAGAGATTGATGCGATGATCGGTGACCCGGCTCTGAGGAAAGTTGTAGGTCCGGATCTTGGCCGATCGATCGCCGGTCCCCACCATGGCACGGCGGTCCCGCGCGCGGGCGGCCTCCTGCTCCGCGATCATGCGGTCGAGCAAGCGGGCCCGCAGCACTTCCATCGCCTTGAGCTTGTTCTGGAGCTGCGACTTCTGGTCCTGCTGGCTGACGACGACACCGGTGGGCAGATGCGTGATGCGCACCGCGCTGTCGGTAGTGTTCACGCTCTGGCCGCCCGGGCCC
>DASSMN010000357.1:0-4004 GCA_035688885.1 Gemmatimonadales bacterium | reverse complement strand
CCCGATCTCCTTCTCTATTGTATGGTGGTCGCGGCGACCATGGCCGCGGCCCACGCCCACGAGTCCCGCCGCCGCGGGATCGCCGCCGCCACCTACGCCCGCCAGCTCGCCGAGGCACGTCTGCACGTGCTGAGCGCGCAGCTCCAGCCGCACTTCCTCTTCAATACCCTGCACGCGGTGTCCGCGCTGATCTGGGAGGACCAGGCCCGGGCCGATCGGCTGCTCGCGCGCCTGAGCGACCTGCTCCGGCTGACGCTCCGGAGTGGCAATCGGGTGGAGACCACGTTGGAGGAGGAGCTGGCGCTGCTCGACCGTTACGTCGAGATCCAGGAGACCCGCTACGGGGACCGGCTGCGGATCCGGATCGAGGCCGAGCCCGCGGCGCGGCAGGCGATGGTGCCGCATCTGATCCTCCAGCCGCTGGTGGAGAACGCGATCCGCCACGGGATCACCCGCCGGACGGCGCCGGGCCGGGTGGACGTCGTAGCCCGCGCCGGCGCGGGCCGTCTCCATCTCACCGTGCGGGACGACGGCGTCGGTCTACCCTCGGGCCGCCCGCTCCGCGAGGGCGTCGGACTCGGCGTCACCCGCGCGCGCCTCCGCCAGCTCTACGGTCCGGCCCAGAGCTTCGAGCTGTCGCCCGGGGACGGCGGCGGCGCGGTCTGCGCACTCAGCATCCCGCTTCGCTCCGTGGGAGCGCCGGCGTGACCGCGCCGATCCGGGCGATGATCGTGGACGACGAGCCCCTGGCCCGGGCCCGGATCCGCGGGCTCCTTGCCCGCCAGCCCGACCTCCGGCTCGTCGCCGAGTGCGCCGACGGCGTCGCCGCGCGGGAGGCGATCGAGGCGGACCGCCCGGAGGTGGTGTTCCTCGACATCGAGATGGCGGAGGTGAGCGGGCTCGCCGTGGCCGAAGGGCTCGCCGAGCGAGCGGAGGCAGGTCCGGCCGTCGTCTTCGTCACGGCGCACGAGCGGTATGCCCGGCAGGCCTTCGACGTCCGCGCGATCGACTATCTGATGAAGCCGTTCGAGGAGGAACGCTTCCGGGCCACGCTGGACCGGGTGCGGGCCCACGCGCGCGCCGCGCGCTGGGAAGCCGAGCGCCGGCGGGCGCCGCCGGAGGTGCTCCGCTTCGGCGACCTCGAGCTCGTCACCGCCGAGCGCGTGGCGCACCGCGCGGGTCGGCCGCTCGCCCTTCGCCCCAAGGAGTTCGACCTGCTCCGCGCGCTGGTGGCGCGCGGCGGCAAGATCGTCACCCGCCGCGAGCTGCTGACCGAGGTGTGGGGCTACCGGGAAGGTGTGAGCAGCCGGACGGTGGACACCCACGTCGCGCTGCTGCGGCGGAAGCTGGGGTATCGAGCGGATCAGGCAGGGTATGTGGCCAGCGTGGCCAAGGCGGGGTATCGTCTGAACCCTGCCGAAGGAGGCTAGTACATCAGACTCGAGAGTCCCACGCCCAGCGCAGCTCCCGCCACATACCCACCCGCGCTCATCAGCCAGGCATGCCCACCCGGGTGGGGCACATGCCGCCCGCCCGGCAGCAGGTATTCGTGAAGCATCGGTACCGTTACCCCGCTCGCCGTCCCGATCAGGCTCCCCACCAGGCCGTCCGTAGGGAAGTGCTGGTCCGCCCTGACCCGCAGGTTTCCCGTGAATCCGGCCAGCATCGCGCTCAAGCCGGCGACCGCGACGTGCTCAGCGGTGCCGGCCGAGGGCCGAGCCAGCAGGTTGTCGGTCGCCGCGAAGGACGCGGCGGCGAAGCCGAGCGCAGCGTGGCCGGACGGCATCGACACGAACGCGTCCCTCGTGGTCACGTCGTAGCTGCCCTCGGTCGGTCGCTCGGACGCCGGCAGGTAGGTGAACGGCCGCGCGCGATCGGCGGCCGGCTTGAGGAGCTGGACACACGCCTCGGCCAGCAGCAGCGATTGGCCGTAGAGCACGAGCGGCCGACGGAAACGGTCGAGGCCGTGGACATCGTGCTGGGTTACCCAGATGAGCATCGGCGGGGCGAGCACGGTCGCCAGGAGGAAGGCGTCGCTCGCGTTGTCGGCGGCGGTGCTGGGGTTGCCGACGATATCCCGGTCGATCTTCCAGTCGATGGTCGAGGGATCGAGGCCCTGCGCGGGTACGTCCTTGCGGGTGACCGGCAGCTCGAGGCCGATGACGATCCCGGCGAGCGAGGCACCGCCGAGTATGCCGTCCAACCCCCAGTGCAGGTCGGGCAGGGGGACTGGAGCGCGCAGCTCCTGCGCGACGGCGGATTCCGCCGAGCCGAGCAGCGCCACGCCGACGAGCAGCTTACGCATCATGGAGGCAGAGTACCAGAATGCGTCGCCGCGTCAAGTTACCGAGGCTCCTGGAGCCTTTCCTTGCCCTGCTTTCCGGCGCGGTTCTGGCCTGCGGTGACTCCGGCCCCGAGCAGTCTTTGGTCGAAGGCATCTGGCGGCTCCGGACCGTGAACGGCGAGGACCTGCCCGCGCTCTCCGAGGCTCTCCAAAGCCCGATGACCGGCGGGGTGCTCCGACTCGTCACCGGCACGACGTGGACCGAGTACTGCGTGGACCGGGGCGCCGGCGAGCCGGTGCCGCTGCGTCGGGGCGGGGGCTTCCAGGATCTGGGGAATGGCCGCGCGCTGGTGCTCTACTACACCTCGAGCGGGGCGGGGACGGTCCCGTCCGACACGCTCACCGTCTCGGGTGACGAGGCGACGGCACTTCCGTCAGGGCGCGTCTGTGACTGACGTGCTCCGGTTCGAGCGGATCGCGGACGCCGAGACGAGTCCGGGCGAGACACCGGGCGCGTGTCCCTGAAGTCCGGGTCAGAGCCGCGGCGTCAGCGAGATCCCCAGCTGAAAGCTGCCCAGGCGAGTCCGCTCGATCTGAAAAGGCCTGGAGGGATCGACGTTGACCCCGACCTCGGGCCCGTCGTGCCCCACCATGGTCACGTACCCCGCGTAGGGAGTCACGGACCCCAGAGACCCGATCCCCAGGTCATACCCGGCACGCAGCGAGAGCGCGGGCCCGTTGGAGCTCGGACCGATGCCGCTGTACCACATCCATCCGAAGCCGAGCGTTCCCCAGAGCGGGAGTCGTGAGCCGCCACGCAGGCCCGCCGTCGCCATCGGCGCCAGGAGCTTGGCGTGCCCTTCCGCCGCGCCGTTCGTCGGGAAGCCGGCGTCGGCGAAAGTCACATCGAGGCCGGCCGTGAACCGACCCCCGATCGGGGCCGACACCGCTGCGAACGCGCTGATCCCGGTCTCGGCGTCGATCCCGCAGTCACTGCAGGTGAAGTCCATCTTGTTGCCCCCGAACCCGAGACGCAGGGTGGTTCCGGTCGGCTCGGGGGTCTGGGCCGGCAGGGCGCCGGCGGCGAGCAGCAACAGCAAGCCGAGCGCAGGGGCGGAGGCGCGAGGCATGGGTTCTCCGGGCTCAGTGGCGTGACGGCGTACACGGCCGTGATGCCAAGCTGAGGCCAGGACTTCAAGCGGATATCAAGAGGCCGGCCGCCGGCGCCCCCGGACCCTCACTTCCGGCTCGCCGCCATCCGCTCCCGGAACTCGGTAATCCAGTTGGGGGCCACAACCAGCTGATATCCACCCGACTCGGGGATCGGCACCACGATCCGCGAGCCGTCGCGGCTGACGTTGTAGTTCGCTTCGCCGTACCCCGTCGCGGCGCCCTGGACGTTGGCGAAGGCCGTGTCGCGGGCGAGCACTCTCGGCACCGCTCCGGGAGCGAGTCGGGCCTGCACGATGCTGTTGCCGGTGACGTAGTAGAGGCTCCGTCCGTCGGCCGACCACTGCGGCGCCCCGGCCCCGCCGACCGAGACCTGCAACTTGACGGCCGGATCCGGGAACGAGCGGATGTACACCTCGGCCGTTCCCGACTCGTCGCTGCTGAGCGCGACCCAATGCCCGTCCGGTGAGATCTGGGGCGCGACCTCCTGCGCCCGCGTAGCGCTCAACGGCTGCACTGTGCGAGACGAGTCCAATGCGACTCGCAGAAC
>DASSMN010000249.1:0-2125 GCA_035688885.1 Gemmatimonadales bacterium | reverse complement strand
GCGCCTGCATCCGGAGGCCCAGTACCTCTACACCCACTTCAGTCCGTCGGCCGAAGGGCTCGCCCGCCGGCTGCCGGTGGACACGGCCGATTACCTGCCGTACGACCTGCCTGCGACCATCAGGCCGCTGCTCACCGCGCTCGCGCCGGATCTTCTGGTGTTCTCCAAGCTCGACCTCTGGCCCGAGCTCGCCACCCAGGCCGATGCGGGTGGTGTGACCGTGGCTCTTGTGGCTGGAACGGTGGCGCCGGGAAGCGGACGCCTGCGCTGGCCGGCGCGGACACTGCTGCGGGCCGGCTACGCGTCCCTCTCTGCCGCCGCCGCGATCGCCGAGGAGGACGCCGACCGCCTGGCGCGGCTCGGGGCGCCCCGCGAGGGGATCCGAGTGCTGGGCGACCCGCGGTTCGACAGCGTGGCGGCGAAGGTCCAGGCGGTGTCGCCGGCGGACCCGCTCCTGGCCCTCGGTGGACCCGACACCCTGGTGGCGGGGTCCACCTGGCCGCCGGACGAGGGGATGGTGCTGCGCGCCTTCGCAAGTACCCGGACGACTTCGCCCGAGGCGCGATTGATCGTCGTGCCGCACGAGCCGACTGAGACGCATCTGCAGGCGGTCGAGAGCGCCGCGGCCGCGCTGGGCCTCCCGGCGCCGGTACGCCTCTCGGCCGCCACGGTGCCGGTGCCCCTCCTTCTGGTCGATCGGGTCGGCGTGCTGGCCCGACTCTACGGAGCCGGGATGCTCGCCTATGTGGGAGGAGGGTACGGACGAGCCGGCCTGCACTCGGTGCTCGAACCGGCGGCGTGGGGCCTCCCGGTGAGCTTCGGCCCGCGCTGGCGCGACAGCCGCGACGCGGGCCTGCTGCTTTCGGGGGATGCCGCCCTGGCCCTGCCGGAGGATCCGGGTCTGGCCGCGGCGCGGCTGGCGGACTGGTGGCGTGCGATGGAGGCGGACGGGTCCGCGCGGAGTGCCGCGAGCGGGCGTGCGCGCGCGATAGTTGAGTCCGGAGCGGGCGCGGCGCGGCGCTCGGCCGAGCTGCTCGCGGGACTTATTTCGTCACGACCCCTTCGTAGGTCACCGAGCGCGGCGCGATGACCCCCAGGGTGAGCCCGGTGATGAGTATGTCGAAGAAGCGGCTCCGGGCGTGGATCTTGACGTCCGCGATGGCCTTGCCGCCGCCGAGCTGGGAGGACAGCGCACGCTGCAGCGAAGGCTGCTTGATGCGGAACATGCCCCAGAAGCCGTAGACGGCGTGGCTGGTGACGGAGAACCGCTCGCCCTGCGCCGGCTGCCCGGCGGGCGAGGCCATCGTGACCGGCACTCCCACGCTGGCCGCGTCGTACGTCTCGGCGCAGCCGACCAGGGCGAGCGCGACCAGTCCGGCCCTTGCCCCGCGGATCAGCCTCACAGGCCTGGAGTCCGGAAGGCATAGTGCGCCCCGACGCCAAAGACCCCCGGGGTGGCGCCATCGGTGAAGACGGCGTCGTACGCGGCGTGCAGGCCGAAACCGTTGAGGAAGTTGAGCTCGACCCCGCCGCTCAGCCCGAAGTTGGTCTCGGTCTCGTCGCCGCCGTCGGTAGAGGTCTGCACGATGTCCACCCGGGGAGCGAGCCACGGCCGGATGGCGAGCGACGGATTGGGGATGGTGAGGGTGAAGCCCGCGCCGATGGGGAAATGCCAGGTGGTGACGTCGGAAGGCGGCAGCACGAGGTCGCTGCCTTGCGCCTGCACCCACCCGGCACCCGCCTGGAGGGTCACCGACAGCGGTACCAGGGGACCGCCGAAGACCCGGTAATCGACCGTGCCGCCGAGGGAGATCTCCGCGTCGCTGGCATCGGGATCGGAGGTGGAGATCATGCCCGTGACGCCGAGGGCGCCGAACCCCACCTTTCCCAGCAGGCCGTAGCCGTTCCCGCCGCCCGCATCGTCGTTGGGAAACCCGACGGTGGCATGAATGCCGATGCCGCGGGGCACGCCGCTGTTGTCGATCGGGATGCCGCGCACCTGTGCCGCGGCGGGCGCGCTCGCACCCGCCAAGGCAACCAGCACCGCCGCCTCGCGCCAACCGTGGATCATGCCGATCGTCCTCCCTGAAGCCAGGATCCGCCGGGGGGGCCTTTACCGGCGCCG
>DASSMN010000010.1:0-10893 GCA_035688885.1 Gemmatimonadales bacterium | reverse complement strand
GCGAGCCTGAGCGAGGGGCATCCGGACGTTCCGCAGCAGCAGAACCAGCGCCAGCAGGTTGAGCAGCAACAGGAGCTCGAGCGCCACCGTGAGAGGGCCGACGAGCTCCGGCTGCCCTCGCGCGGCGGCAATGAGCAGGACCTCTCCCACCCCGAGCACCAGCGCCGAATTGATCAGGTAGCCGCCCAGCCAGCGGGCGTCGCCCCAGCCCCGCTGCGCCGTGGTGCTGAACAGCACTCCCTTGTACACCGCCACCCCGACGGCGAGCACCAGGCCGATGACCAGGAGCACGGGGCGCACCGCCTGGGCTACCCGGCTGCCGGGGAGGAACGCGACCAGCACCAGCAGCGTCAGCGGAATGGCGTACCCGGTCAGCACCCAGGTGCCGAGCGACATCGGCGAGCTGGGCTTCCACACCCGCAGCATGTGATGGAACCGCGAAGGATCGCCGAGATCGATGATCAGGCAGATCAGATCGCCGATCAGGAAGAGCAGCGCGATCGGATAGGCCACCCGGCCCAGCGGACGGAAGCTCGCCGGTGCGACCAGCTCGCCCAGCGCCATGACCAGGAACAGACCCGCGCTCAGGTTGTTGAACAGGAGGTCCAGGGTCACCGGCGCGTGCCAGTTGGGGGCCTTGGTCGTGGGCCGGCCGGCGTAGCCCGGGACTGTCGCGCGACGGGTGGCGTCGGGCCCCATATCAGCGTCCCGCCAGGAGCAGCGCGCCGAGCAGCACGGCCAGGGAGACCAGGCCACTCGCCACCGCGCGGAGGTAGTCGCCCTTCATGGCGAGCCACGGGTTGACCGGCTGGTCCGGAAGTCCGTACACCGACGGGCGATCGACCAGCAGATAGAACGAATTCAGAGACGAGTAGGTCTTCCCGGCCTCGGCGCCGTACAGGTACGCCTCGCCGATCCCGCGCTGGTGCAGCGTCTCCACTCGCAGTCGCGCGCGCTCGAGCAGCTCGTCGATCGGGCCGAACTGGATGGACTCGGTAGGGCAGGCCTTGGCGCAGGCCGGTACCAGCCCGTCGCGCTGGCGGTCGAAGCACAGCGTGCACTTGTGGGCGTGACCGTCGATGGTGCTGCGGGTGATCACACCGAAGGGGCAGGCCGCGATGCAGTAGGCGCAGCCGTTGCAGATGTCCGGCTGGATGTAGACGTTGTCGAACTCGTTGTGGATGATGGCGCCCGTAGGGCAGGCCTGCTGGCACGGCGCCGTTTCGCAGTGCTTGCAGACGTCGCTCATCATGAGCCAACGGCCGGGGTCGAAAGCTTCACCGCTGGGGTCGGGCGTTCCAGGCGCGCCGTGCTCCGGGAGCTGCTCGATGAACTTGACGTGCCGCCACGAGGTGGCGGAGAGCGTGCCGGTGTTGTCGTAGCTGTTGCCGGTCCACTCGAACCCGTCGGCGGGGAGCTGGTTCCACTGCTTGCAGGCGACTTCGCACGCCTTGCAGCCGATGCAGACGGTCGTATCGGTATAGAAGCCCGTCGCGGGGCGCGGTGCCGGGGCGGCACCGCGCCGGAACGGCTCGACCACGCGCTCGAGGATCACCGGGAGCTCATGGGGTAAGTCGGTTCCCGGCGGCAGCGCCGAGAGCTCACGTTCTCTGATCGTCACCGCCGCCTCCCTCCATCCGAGCCGTTGCTGCCTCGCGTCTTGGCGGCCGCCTTCCGGCCGTCGCTCGGCACCCCGTCGTCTCCGTTCCTCGGCATGTGGAAGTTGCCCTCCGGCTGCGCCGCCGCCGGCGTCTCCGGCGCCGGGTCGCGGGTCGGCCAGAGCGCCGGTGGGACGGTGGGCCGGGGTATCGGGTCACCGCTCCGGCCGGCGTAGACCTGGCAGGCGAACGCCTTGGCCTCGTGCATGCTGACGTTGGGGTCGGCGAGCAGCGCGGTGAGGTCGTTGGCGTTGTCGCCCACGACCTCGCCGGCAAACGCCCAATGGAAGGGGAGGCCGATCTGATGCATGACGGCCCCCTCCACCAGAAGCGGTCGCATCCGGCGGGTCACCATGGCGCGCGCCTCAATCCGGCCTCGCGCGGACTCCACCGTCACCCACCCGCCGTGGATGATGCCGCGCTCGGCCGCGAGCTCGGGGCTCAGCTCGACGAACATCGCGGGCATAAGCTCGTTGAGCCAGCTGTTGAACCGGCTCATCGGCCCGCTCAAGTAGTGCTCGGTGAGACGGTAGGTCGTCGCGACCACCGGGTGGCCGTCGGTGGGGGTGTAGTCGACCCGGTTGAGCGGGCCCTCGAAGAACCGCACCGTCGGATTGGTCGACTGGTCCGGATACAGCAGGTTTCCCGCCGGCGATTCCACCGGCTCGTAGTGGGTCGGAAGCGGGCCGTCGCGAATGCTGCCGGGCGCGAACAACCAGCCGACCCCGTCGGGCTTCATGATGAACGGGTGGTCTCCGGCGATCCCGTCCATGCCGGTGGCGCCGTCCGGCGGCCGATAGTCGGGCGGCTTCTCGGGCTCGAAGTCGGGCTCGTCGTCGCCCACCCAGCGCCGCGCGCCGGCGTCCCACCAGACCAGCTTCTTCCGCTCGGACCAGGGCCGGCCCTGAGGATCGGCCGACGCGCGGTTGTAGAAGATTCGGCGGTTGTGCGGCCAGGCCCAGCCCCAATCGGGCTGGAGCGGGTTGGCACCGCGCTTCCGGTCCCGGGCGCGGTTGTGGCCGGGCTCGGGGAACACGCCGCTGTAGATCCAGCACCCGCATGCGGTCGTGCCGTCATCCTGGAGCTCCGAGAACCCGGGCAGGAGACGTGGGCGGCCGGTGCGGGGATCGGTCTGATCCAGCCGAAAGCCGTTGATCTCCATCAGCACCTTCTCGACGTCGGGCTCATCGGTGATTCGGCTGAGGGTCCCGTCCGGGAGCCGAAGCGGCTCGTCGAAGTCGTAGTCCCAGGTAAGGTTCAGGAGCGGGCGGTCGCGGGGATCGGTCGAGCCGGCGTACAGCTGCTTGAGGCGCTTGCCGAGGTGGTACAGGTACCAGGCGTCGGAGCGACTGTCGCCCAGGGGATCGAGGGCCTTGTCGTGCCACTGCAGCATGCGCTGCGTGTTGGTGAGGCTGCCATCCTTTTCCTGTGCGGCGGCCGCGGGGAGCAGAAACACTTCAGTCTTGACCTCGCCGGGCGGGGGGCCGTTCGGGTCGTCCTTCCAGAAGACCGCGCTCTCGATCTGGAACCAGTCGACCACCACCAGCCAGTCGAGGTTGCGCAGCCCCGCCCGGTGCAGCCGCGCGTTAGGCGAGCCCCCGGCCGGGTTCTGCCCGAAGAGGAAATATCCCTTGACCCCGCCCTCCACCATTCGATGGAAGTAGGGCAGCTGCGAGTAATCGCCGTCGGGGCGGGGAATCCAGGAGAACCCGAACTCATTCTCCGGCGTCGCCGCGTCGCCGTACCAGGCTTTGAGCAGGCTCACGACGAACTTGCGGAAGTTGGCCCAGTAGCCGGTGCATTGGCCCTCATGCTCGACATACGAATCCAGGTGCTCGTGCGCCCGGTCGGCCGCGGGCTGGGGCAGGTAGCCCGGCAAGCTGTCGTACAGGGTGGCGATGTCGGTCGAGCCCTGAATGGTGGAATGGCCCCGCATGGCCATGATCCCGCCACCGGGCCGACCCATGTTGCCGAGCAGGAGCTGCAGGATGGACGCGGTGCGGATCATCTGCACGCCGGTGGTGTGCTGGGTCCAGCCGAGCGCGTAGACGATGGCCGTGGTCCGATCCCGCCCTGAATTGCTGCACAAGAGCTCGGCCAACCGCACCAGCTCCTCGGGGCTGCAGCCGCAGACCTGGGCGACCATCTCCGGCGTGTAGCGCTCGAAATGGCGCTTGAGGATTTGAAACACGCAGCGGGGGTCCTGCAGGGTCGGGTCCCTCGGCGCTTCCGCCTCCTCGCACTTGGTCATCGCCTGGCGCTGCCCCGGATGCGAGCTCGGGCCGGCATCAAGGCTATGACCGTGCATGCCGAGCGCCTGCCGGTGCATTTGATAGATCGGGGTACCGTAGTCCGGGTCCTGCGGCTTGGGCTCTTCCGTGCCGGCGTAGCCCCAGCGCCCCTCCATCGCGTGGTAGTGGCCGGTCTGGCCGTTCCCGTGGTAGCCGCTGAACAGGCCGTCGAGATCCTCGGTGTCCTCGAATCCCTCCTGCACCAGGGTGGCCGCGTTGGTGTAGTGGAGGACGTACTCCTTGAACCAGCGGTCGTGGGTCAGGACGTAGTTGACCAGTCCACCGAGGAAGGCGATGTCGCTCCCGGCCCGGATGCCCACGTGCACGTCGCACAGGGCGGAGGTGCGGGTGAAGCGGGGGTCGACATGGATCAGGACCCCGCCATGGTCCTTGGCCTTGAGTGGCCAGCGGAACGCGACGGGATGGGCCTCGGCCATGTTCGAGCCCATGAACAGGACGCAGTCGCTGTTGGCGAGGTCCTGCTGGTAGTTGGTGGCCGCGCCGCGGCCGAACGAGGCGCCCAGACCGGGCACCGAGGCGCTATGTCATATCCTGGCCTGGTTCTCGATGGAAATGACGCCCAGACCCCCGCCGAACAGCTTCTTGATGAGGTAGTTCTCCTCGTTGTCGATGGTGGCGCCACCCAGCGTGCCGATCGAGCGCACCGCGTTGAGCAGACGACCCTCCTCGTTGCGGACCGTGAAGTCCGCGTCCCGCACCGTCTTGACGCGCTGCGCGATCTGGTCCAGCGCCCAGTCCAGGCTGCGGGTCTCCCAGTGATCGGAGTAGGGCGCGCGGTAGAGCACCTCCGTTACCCGATGAGGATTGACGGCGAGCTGGAAGGCGTTGGCACCCTTGGGGCAGAGCGTGCCCTCGTTGATCGGGCTCTCGGGATTGCCCTCGATGTCGATGAGCTTGCCGCCCTTGGTGTAGATGAGCTGCGCGCAGCCCACCGCGCAGTAGGGGCACAGGCCTTCGGTCACGGTGGCGCCGCGGAGGCGCGATGCCTTGGCCGCGGATTGCCGGCTGTAGGGCTCCTCCGAGGAGGGAGCGCGGCGCCAGGGGGGGAAATCGGACATGTCTTCCTTCGAGGTTGAGGAGAGCGGCACGGGCGGTGAGGCGCTATCCGAGGGTGTCGCCGGCCGGTCAAGGCAGGCAACCGAGCCCACCGGTGAGCAGTGTCACAGCCGACCGACAAATCGGGGCTGCACCTTCGCCCGCGAGTCCGCCCGCACGGGGCGGCGAGCGACTATCCGACAACGAGGTACCCATGACATCCACGAGCGCAAGCACGGTCGCCACGTCGACCTGGCAGCTCGACCCCAGCCACTCGAGCATCGAGTTCTCGGTCAAGCACATGATGATGACGACGGTCCGGGGACGGTTCAAGCAGTTCCGCGGAACCCTTACGGCCGATGAGGCACATCCCCAAGGATGCTGCGTCGAGCTGGACATTGACGTAGCCAGCATCGATACCGGCTCCGCTGACCGCGACGGTCACCTCCGCGGGTCCGACTTCTTCGACGCCGAGCGTTACCCCATGATCCGGTTCCACAGCGATCGTGCGGACGGATCGTTCGAGAAGGAAGGTGATCGGTTCCGGGTCCCCGGGAAGCTCACCATCCGTGACACTACCATGGACGTGGTGCTCGACTGCGTCTTTCAAGGCCGCGGCGTGGATCCCTGGGGCAAGGAGCGGGCGGGCTTCAGCTGCTCGACCGAGATCGACCGGCGCGAATGGGGCCTCAAGTGGAACCAGACCATCGAAACCGGCGGCGTCCTGGTGGCCAACCGGGTGCGGGTCGAAGCCGAGGTCCAGTTCGTCAGGGAGTAGTCGAGGGAGCGCCATGCGGCCCATCAGGCGGTGCGCGACCGTTGCCCGTGGAAGCGCGGCCGCGCCCCCGCCGCCTTGCCGCGGGGCAGGGCGCGGCTGCCGGGCCCGCCCACGGGGTCGAAAACGGAGGCGAGGACCAGTCCAGGCAGCAACCTACCGATGAATCTGGCTCTGCCCCCCATCAATCCCCTCCCGTAGGATGCCGTACGGCCTCTGCTCGAACGACGATCTATAGAGGAACGCGGCGGGAAGAGGTGTGATCAGGCTCACCTGCCGGATGAGTGGAATTGCCGACCTTGGGGCAATGCCGCCGGGCGTATCGGCCAAAGCTGGTCCTCGCACCGTAGTCTCGCCGCCCGCCCCGCGCGCGTGGCGCTCGAGTGATGTCCTGCGAGTCGTCACGATCGTGGTCGGCGTCTACCTCGCCCTCCAGGTCCTCTGGGCCGGGCGCACCATCCTGTTCATCGCGTTCATCGGTGTGCTGTTCGGCCTGGCCCTCACCGCGGCCGTGGATCGGCTGCAGGCCTACCGGGTGCCTCGTGGCGTGGCCGCGCCGTTGATCGTCCTCTCGATCCTCGGAGCGCTGGTGGGGGCGGGGCTGCTCCTGGCTCCCAAGGTTACGGCACAGCTCCAGGACGTGCAGCGCGAGGTGCCACAGGTCATCGACCGGCTGGAGTCCTGGGTGGACCAGCGGGTGAGCGGGGTGGTCGGGATGCTGCGGGAGCAGCCGGAGGGCAGCAAGCCGACCGGCTCGGTCTCCATACGGCAGACGGTATCAGGGCAGATCGGAAAAGTCGGCGGTGCCTTCCTGGCCGTGTTCTCCTCCACCCTGGCCGCGCTGGGCGCGCTGCTGCTGATCCTCTTCACCAGCATCTTCGTGGCCATCGATCCCGGCCTGTATCATCGCGGCCTGATGCATCTGTTCCCTCACAGCGCGCGGCCGCGCGCCGGCGAAGTGCTGAGCGCCGTGGCCGTGGTGCTGCGTCGATGGCTGCTGACCCAGCTGGTGGCGATGCTGGTCATCGGCGTGGTGACCACGATCGTTCTGCTGCTGCTCGGCGTGCAGGCCGCGGTGGCCCTCGGCATCATCGCCGGGCTGCTGGAGTTCATTCCCTACGTCGGTCCCATCTTCTCCGCCGTCCCGGCCGTCGCCATGGCGCTGGTCTCGGGGCCGGAGACTGCCTTGTACGTCATCCTGGCGTACATCGGCATCCAGCAGATGGAGAACCATCTGCTCATTCCGCTGCTGATGAAGGAAGGGGTGGACCTTCCGCCCGTGCTCACGGTGCTCGGGCAGGCGCTCATGGCGGTGATCTTCGGCTTTCTCGGCGTGCTGACGGCGGTGCCGCTCATGGCCGGCGCCATGGTGCCCATCAAGATGCTGTACGTGGAAGGGGTAGTGGGAGACGAGGTGACCGTGCTGGGTGAGGAGGACGGCTGAAACGAGGCGCGGGAGGTCCCGCGCCTAGCCGGCGGAGGCGTACGAGCTGGAGGGATCGGCGCCGATCGTCCAGTAGACGTTCTGCCCGGGTGACACCAGCAGGGTGGGGGTGCGGATGGCGTTCGAGCCACCGATCGGATCGGCAATGAAGCGGACCTGCCACTGGCTGCTCACCGAGCCAGCCGGCAGCGTGAGGGTGGTCTTCGACATCCCGGGCGCCGAGCCGAGCAGCACGCGGGTGCCCTCATTGATCAGGTAGACGTTCATGTCGCTGAAGTTCCGGTTGTCGATCTGCACCTGGATCGGCTGACGGACCGGCGCGTCGGCGTCGGCCGATGCGTCCTGCTCCGGTGCGGGCGGCGACGTCTTGGCGCGGGAGGCGCCGCAACCGGCCACCAGGGCCATCAGGCCAAGCAGTCCCATTCTCGCCTTGCGCATACTCGTCTCCTGCACCCAGTGCGTCTGCGTTCATCTGCTGGATGCCTGGCGGCCCGGGAGGGTTTCGGCCGCCGGCGGAGTGGGTCGCGGCGGCCCAGCTTGGCCTCAGTCGCGTAGGTAATGGCAGGAATATCCGCCGGGGTGTTTGCGCAGGTAGTCCTGGTGATACCCCTCGGCACTGTACCACGTCGAGGCGGGCTCGATGGTCGTGGTGATGGGGCGCGTCCACTTGCCCGACGCGGCCACCCGCGCCTTCACCTGCTCGGCGATCTGCTTCTGCTCGGGCGTCTGCGGAAAGATGGCCGAACGATACTGGGTCCCGACGTCGTTGCCCTGGCGATTGAGCGTGGTCGGGTCGTGCAGTCGGAAGAACCACTTCTCCAGCAGGTCCTCGTAGCTCAGCACCGAAGGGTCAAAAGTGATCCGGATGGCCTCGGCGTGGCCGGACTTACTGTCATGGGTGTCGTGGTAGGTCGGATTTTCGAGCCACCCCCCGGTGTAGCCCACGTCGGTGTCGATGACACCCGGGACATCCCGCAGGATCTCCTCGACTCCCCAGAAACAGCCGCCCGCCAGCACGGCCACCTCGGTCTGCTGCCCGGGCGCAACCGCCGTGCGGCTCGGCCCAGCCTGTTCGCTCATGAGATCATCTCCTGGTGTGATCATCCGCTACTATAACGCCGTCGGACCCTCGGAAGTGCCCGCCAGTCCCTGGGAAAGATTGGCCGGAGCATGCGGTTGCGACAGGGACCGGGAGCGTCGGGGCACGAGGGCCTGACGCGGCGCGGCCAAAGGTCGGGTTGTGAGGGGGCTTACGGCGCTACCGTGCGCCGTAGCGTTGATTGAGCCCTTTGTTTGCGAGGCACTGCAACGATGCCGCCCCGTCCTCCGGTCAGTCTCCAGATCGCGCTGACACCCGCCGACCTGCCCGACGTTCGCCTGCTGCTTCCGCATCAGCTCCGGGTATGGGGGGGCCAGGTGGATGAGATCCTGTGCCTGGTCGATGTTCCCCCAGCGCAGGGAGAAGATGCCCATGCCAGGCTGGCGGCCGTGTCGGATTTCCTGGGCGAGCAGCGCCGTGCTTACCCGCATCTAACCTGGAAGCTGGTCGACTACTCGCCGGAGGCGGTGCGGCGGGTCGAGCAGGAATTCTACGGCGGCCAGCCGATCCCGATCCGCGACTATCGTGATCGGCCGATCTACGCCTACCTCTACCTGCTGCTCGCGACCACCCATGACCTGGTGCTGCACCTCGACTGCGACATGATGTTCGGCGGCGCGAGTCAGACGTGGGTGGCGGAGGCGGTCGAGCGGCTGGCGCAGCGGCCGGATGTGGTGGCCTGCAAGCCGTTTCCCGGTCCTCCTCGGCCGGATGGCCGGCCTCTGTCGCAGCGGTCTCCGCCGGTGCGCGAGCTGGAGACGCCGTTCGCCTACCGATTCTCGACCTTCACCTACCGGGTGTTTCTGTTGGACCGGCGCGTGTTCGCGGAGCGCCTGGCTCCGCTCCGCAACGAGTGGCCGTCCTGGCCGTCCGCCTTCCGTGCGCTGCTCAGGCGTCGGCGGCCGTTTGCCCTGCTCGAGCAGGTGATCGCGACCGCGATGCGACGGCGGGGCCAATGGCGGCTGGACTTCCTGGGTGGTGCTCCCGGGATGTGGACGCTGCACCCGCGCTATCGCACGGCTCGCTACCGGAGCGTGCTGCCCGAGCTGATCCGGATGGTCGAAGCGGGCAGCGTCCCGGACGAGCAACGGGGCCATTACGACATCACCGACGAGACGTTCCAGCGCGCCGAGGAGGAGGCGTCCCCGATCGCGGCCGGCTGAACAGGTCCCCCGATGCTCTTGTGTTCGCCTCGGCGCCGCTACAGACTAGCGGACATCCCTGCCCGCCATTTTGCGGCTGCTCTTCACCCGAGGCTCTCGTGTTCCGATTTCCGTGCCGCCTGTTCCTGCTGGTGACGCTGTCGTTGCCTGGTGTGGGTGTGCCGGTCCATGCTCAAACCCGCTCGGACGACTACGCCGCGCGACGAGCCGCCCTCATCGCCAAGGTCGATTCCGGCGTGGTGGTGGCCTTCGGCGCGCCCGAGACCGTGAGCCACTGGCCCAGCTTCTTTCAGCTCCCGGCGTTCTACTATCTGACAGGATTCAGCGAGTCGGATGCGGTGCTGGTGATGGTGAAGCGGGGCAGCAAGGTCACGGCGACGATGTTCGTGCCGACGCTGAGCCCGATCCGGGAGCGGTGGGTGGGCGCACGGACCCACATCGAGGACCTGCAGACGCAGGTCGGGATCGCGGGGCGAGACATCGCCGAGCTCACCACGGCGGTCGATTCCCTGGCCAAGACCGAGCTGCCGTTCTTCGTGGTGCCGGACGTCCAGACCGCCGACTATGCCACGGAGGACTCACTGACCAGGGGCGCCCGGTTCCTCTCTGGGCTGAGGCTGGCGCACCCGTGGCTGGTGGCCCGCTCGCTCGACGAGGATGTGGCTCGACTGCGCGCCCGCAAGGGCCCGGCGGAGGTGGCGCTGCTTCGAAAGGCCGCCGAGATCAGCGCGAGGGCCCAGACCGAGGCGATGAAGGCCGCCGCGCCGGGCTGCGGGGAGAACGAGATCCAGGCGCTGCTCGAGGGGACCTTCCGCCGGTTCGGCGGCGACCGGCCGGGGTACGGCAGCATCGTCGGCTCCGGGCCCAACGCCACCATTCTGCACTACGACAAGGACGAGCGCACCATGCGCGACGGTGAGCTGCTCCTGGTGGACGCAGCCACTTCGTATGCCCACTACTCGGCTGACGTGACCCGGACCTTCCCGGTCAACGGCCGGTTCACGCCGGAGCAGCGGGAGGTGTATCAGATCGTCCGCGATGCGCAGGAGGCATTCGTCCGCCAGATCAAGCCCGGCGTCTCCTACGATGTGGCAGACAGCGCCGGGCGGGCCGTGGTGACCAAGGGGCTGGTCCGGCTGGGACTGATCGAGGGTGCCGATGCGACCTTCGACCCGCCCGACGGGATGCGGTGCCCCAGCGGAGGGTGCGCGCAAACCCGGCTGTTCGCACTGCACGGCTACGGTGGGCACGGGATCGGACTGGAGGTCCATGACCCGGCTCAGTACTACTTCGGCCAGCGCCAGTTCTCGCCGGGCGACGTGTTTACGGTCGAGCCTGGGCTCTACGTCAGCCCCGACCTGCTTGGCGCGCTGCCAGATACGCCCAGGAATCGGGCCATGCGGCAGA
>DASSMN010000012.1:0-11082 GCA_035688885.1 Gemmatimonadales bacterium | reverse complement strand
ATTTCCGGCGTCGGCTGTCGACGCCGTCCACCGGAGGGTTCAAGCAATGATGGAAGTGATCCTGCGCGAGGACGTGAAGTCGCTCGGCAAGGCCGGCGAGATGGTGCGCGTGAAGCCGGGCTATGCGCGCAACTACCTCCTGCCCCACGGGCTGGCGTACGAGGCCACCGAGGGCAACAAGAAGCGGATTGCGGCCGAGACCCGGGCGCGCGGCATCCGCAACCAGGCCGAGCGGGCCGAGGCGGAGCGGGCTGCCGCGGAGCTGAGCGGCATTACCCTGACGCTCACCGGGAAGGCCGGCGAGGAAGGCAAGCTGTTCGGGTCGATCACCGCGCAGGACATCGCGGCCGCGCTGGCAGCCCAGGGCCACCAGGTCGACCGCCGGCGCATCGAGCTCGAGCATCCGATCCGCACGGTCGGCAGCCACACGGTCGGGGTGCGGGTGCATCCCGAGGTCCACGCGGAGGTCCGTGTCTCGGTCGTCGGGGAATAAGCCGCTCGCGATGAGCGTCGGGATCGCGTATGTGGATGGACCCCGACTGGCCCGCTCGCTCTTCGCCGCCGCCGACTGGGTGGCCGCCGGCCGGGACGAGATCAACCGCATCAACGTCTTTCCCGTTCCCGACGGCGATACCGGGACCAATTTCAGCCTGACCCTTCGCGCCGTCGCCGACGCCCTCCGGGCCCTCGGCGACGCCTCGCTTTCGGACACCGCGCGCACCATGGCCCGAGCCGCGGTGCTGGGTGCCCGAGGCAACTCCGGCATGATGCTGGCCCACTGGCTGCTGGGCTTCGCCGATGCGCTCGGCGACCGCCCGAGGGCCACCACCCGCGACGTGGCCGCGGCCATCCGGGAGGGCGCCGACCGGGTCTACGCCTCCCTCGACGATCCCCGGGAAGGCACCATCCTCACCGTCGCGCGCGACGCGGCCGCCGCCGCCGAACGGGCCGCCGCGGAGACCGAGGACGTAGGCGAGTTCATGCATCGGCTCCTCGCCGAAGGCGAGGCCGCGCTGGCGCGCACGCCCGAGCTCATGGCCACGCTCAAGGAAGCGGGCGTGGTCGATGCCGGCGGCAAGGGATTCGTCCGCATGCTGGAGGGGGTGGTCCGCTGCCTCGACGGCGATCCCATCCTCCCGGTGGCCGGCAGCGCGTTCACCGACGCGGCGGTCCTCATCCCGGCGGCGGACTTCGAGGTCGCCGCCGAACGGGACTTCCAGTACTGCACCGAGCTGCTGGTCCGCGGCGAGCAGCTGCCGCCGGCCAACGAGGTCCGCGCGGCGATGCATACGTTCGGTGGCTCGGTGGTGGTCGCGGTCATGGCGGATATCCTCAAAATTCATGTGCACACGGATGCCCCGGAGGCCGTCTTTACCTATGCGGCGCGCTGGGGACGACTCGAGACCACCAAGGCGGACGACATGCGGGCCCAGCACCGACGCCTGGCCCATGCCGACCGCCGGCCGGTGGCGGTGGTTACCGACAGCTCGGCGGACCTCACGGACAGCGTGCTCGACCGGCACCACATCTCCGTAGTCCCCCTGCAAGTGGTCTTCGGGCACGAGACCTTCCGGGATCGGATCGACCTCAAGCCCGAGGAGTTCTACCGGCGGCTCGGCGCCACGCGCGAGCTCCCCACGACCTCGCAGCCCGCACCGGCGGATTTCGTCCGGGTACTACGGGACGCCCGCGCCGAGGCGGACGAGGTCGTGGCGGTACTGCTGTCGGGCACGCTCTCGGGCACGCTGGGCTCGGCGCAGGCGGCGGTGCGGGCCGGGGGCATCTCGAACGTTCATGTGGTGGACAGCCGCTCGGCCTCGCTGGGGGTTGGCATGCTCGCCCTCCGGGGCGCGGAGCTGGCGGAATCTGGGTGGCCGGGCGCAGCGATCGCGCGCGAGCTCGAGCGGGTGCGGGGCCAGGCGGGCATGCTGCTCACGGTGGACAAGTTCGACCACCTGCTGCGGTCGGGTCGGGTGTCGCGCGGCAAGGCATGGATCGCGGGCATGCTGGACGTGAAGCCGATTCTCTCGCTGGACCCGGAGGGCCGGGTGATCCCGGTCGACCGGGTCCGAGGCCGCGATCAGCTCATCCCACGGGTGCTGGCGCTGCTGGAGCAGCGGCTCACGCCGAGACCGGCGGTGGTCCGGTTCGGGGTGGTGCACACCGGCGCGCCGGAGGCGGCCGAGCGGGTGCGCACCGCCCTGGTGGCCGCCTACCAGCCGCGCGACTGCTTCGTGACGCTGGCCACCGGCGTCCTCGGCGCGCACGTGGGCCCCGGCGCCTGGGCCATCTTCTATCAGGTCGAGGACGGCACCCCCGCCCGGCTCGACGCGAGCGCGGCGGGGAGGGAAGGATCGATCCCGATGCAGGCAGGGTCCGGCCGGTGACGCCCCGGATTCCCGAGGCGTTGCGCCTCGCGCTGGACGCGATCACCGATCTGAAGGGCAGTCAGCTGGTGGTGCTCGACCTGCGGGGGCTCACCGACGCCACCGATTTCTTCGTCATCGCCTCGGGCACCTCGGACGCCCATGTCCGCGGCATCGCAGAGTCGGTCATGGAGAAGCTGAGCCGCAAGGGGCACCGGACCCACCACGTCGAAGGCCTGAACGGCGGCCGGTGGGTCCTGCTGGACTTCGTGGACTTCGTGGTCCACCTGTTTCACCCCGAGACCCGCTCGTTCTACCAGCTCGAGCGCCTCTGGGGCGACGCACCGGAGCTGCTCATCAGCTCCTCCTAGCCGAGGTCGCCATGCTTCGACGCATCCTCCGGGTTCTCGCTGTCGCGCTCGTGGGCGCGCCCGGTGTCTTGTCGGCCCAGTACTTCGGGCGGAACAAGGTCCAGTACACGAACTTCGACTTCAAGATCATCCAGACCGAGCATTTCGATGTGTACTACTACGATCGCGAGCGGACCGCGGCGCTGGACGCGGCGCGCATCGCGGAGCGGTCGTATGCCCGGCTGTCGAAGGTCCTGAACCACGAGTTCCGCGAGCGGAAGCCGATCATCCTGTACGCGTCGCAGTCGGACTTCATGCAGACCAACGCCACCGACGTGAGCAGCGAGGGCACCGGCGGCGTGACCGACTTCGCCCGGAACCGCGCCGTCATGCCCTTCACGGGCGCGTACAGCGATTTCGAGCACGTGCTGACCCACGAAATGGCGCACCAGTTCCAGTACGACATCTGGTCGCGCGGCCGCGCGGGCGCGGGGCTCAACACCCTGATCGCCATCGCGCCCCCCCTCTGGTTCGCCGAGGGCATGGCGGAGTACCTGTCGCTCGGTCCGATCAAGGCCGAGACGGCGATGTGGCTGCGCGACGCGTCGCTCGAGGGCAAGCTGCCCACCATCGAGCAGATGACGGCGGACCCCTACGAGTACTTCCCTTATCGGTTCGGCCATGCCCTGTGGTCGTACATCGGAGAACGGTGGGGCGACGAGGCGGTGGGCGCCATCCTCAAGGCCACGCTCTCCGGGGGTATCGAGCCGGCCTTCCGTCGGACCATCGGCCTGAGCCTGGACCAGCTGTCCGACCAATGGCGTGACGCGGTTCAAAAGCGCTACCTGCCCGAGATCGGCGCCCGCGCGAAGGCCAAGGCCGTGGCCGACGAGCTGCTCACCAAGAAGCGCTCGGAAGGGACCCTGCACCTGGCACCCGCCTTGTCCCCCGACGGGTCCCAGGTGGCCTACTTTAGCGAGAAGGACTTCTATTTCGTCGACCTGTACCTGGCCAACGGCCAGACCGGGCAGGTCAAGCGGCGGATCCTCAAGTCGGGCGTGAGCAGCAACTACGAGACCTACCGGTTCATCAACTCGCAGGCCAACTGGTCGCCCGACGGGAAGTATCTCGCCTTCGCGGCCAAGCGCGGGCCCAAGGACGATATCGTCATCGTCGACGTGGCGCGCAACAAGCAGGTGGGACGGATTCAGGTCAAGCTGAGCGGGGTCACCACCCCGGCCTGGAGCCCGGACGGAAAGCAGCTGGTCTTCACCGGCTACGACGGCGGGATCAGCGACCTGTTCGTCGTGAACCGTGACGGC
Source organism: Gemmatimonadales bacterium (assembly GCA_035688885.1). Lineage (GTDB taxonomy): Bacteria > Gemmatimonadota > Gemmatimonadetes > Gemmatimonadales > GWC2-71-9 > CAVVWJ01. The sequence continues at coordinate 7,044 of DASSMN010000012.1, read as the reverse complement.
TCCAACCTCCAGCGGCTCACTTCGGACAAGTACGGCGATCTGCACCCCGTCTGGTCGCCCGACGGGAAGACCATCGCCTTTGCCACCGATCGCGGCCCGGAGACCGATTTCAAGCTGCTCAAGTACAGCAATTTCCGGATCGCGCTGTACGACGTGGCCACCGGCCAAGTACGGGTGCTCGACCACATGGAGTCGGGAAAGAACGTGAGCCCGCAGTGGGCGCCCGACGGCCGCTCGATCGCCTTCGTGTCCGACCGAAGCGGCGTGAGCAACATCTTCCTGTACGACCTGAACGAAGGGCAGATCTACCAGCTCACCGACTTCTATACAGGCGTGCAGGGGATCACGCCGCTCTCTCCCGTCCTCTCCTGGGCCCCGCAGGCCGATCGGCTGGCCTTCGTGTACTACGAGGACCAGAAGTACGACGTCTACACCCTGAACAACCCGCGCGCCCTCAAGCGCTCGCCCTACGTGCAGCCGGCGGTGGACAGTGTGAGCATCCTCGCCCGGGTGGCCACGCCTCCGCTGGACACGACCCGCTCGCTGCAGGTGCCCGAGGCGGTCCGGTCCCAGGTGGGCGAGGGCGGCTCGATCTACCGGACGCAGCAGGGCTTCCGAAGCTCGGGCGACCTGGGCCGCTCGGGCGCGGACACTACCCAGCTCTCCAAGCCGGTCTCGATCAGCGCGCTGATGGACTCGGCCAACTACAGCCTGCCCGACACCAGCGAGTTCACCCTCAAGGATTACCGGGTACACTTCTCGCCCGACTACATCGCGCGGCCGAGCATCGGGTATGCGCGGGACAACTTCGGGCGCGGATTCTTCGGCGGGTCGGCCATCTCGCTGAGCGACATCCTGGGCAACCATCAGCTGGTGTTCGCCGGATACGTGAACGGCCGCATCAGCGAAGCCCAGGTCCTGGCCGCCTACGCCAACCTAGCCAAGCGGGTCAACTGGGCCGTGGGGCTGAGCCAGGATCCGTACTACTTCCTGGAGCCGAGCGAAATCACGCCCGATCCGGAGAACGCCGGCGGCAACATTTTCGTCACCAACATCCGGCGGCTGGTGGTGCGGTCGGTCTTCGGCCAGGCGTACTACCCGCTGAGCCGGTTCCAGCGGCTCGAGGCGAGCATGCGGTTCGCCAACGTGGACGACGCGCTGCTGCAGATCAACGAGCCCTACGACCCCAGCTCGGGGTTCGCCACGGCGGATCCGTTTCTCCAGACCATCGATCTCCAGAGCGTGAACTATGCTCAGCCCTCGATGGCCCTGGTGTTCGACAACTCGTTGACCGGCTACGTGGGGCCGTTCTACGGCCGACGCTACCGGCTCGAACTCGCTCAGACCCTGGGCGACTGGAAGTTCTCCCAGGTGACCGCCGATTACCGTCGCTACGACGGGCTGATCGGACCGATCGTGCTGGCGAGCCGGGTACTCTACTTCGGCCGTATCGGGCGGGACGCCGACCAGTTCAAGGTCTTCGCGGGCAGCACCGACCTGATCCGCGGCAACACGTCGGGCTCGTACCGCCGGAATGAGTGTCTCAACGCCAACGACACCAACACCGAAACCGGGTGCGCCGCGCTGGATCGCCTGGTGGGAACCCAGATCGGCGTGGGTAGCGTCGAAATCCGGTTCCCGATCCTGAATCCGTCCTTCGGGCTGCCTGCCGCCATCCCGCCGATCGAAGGCGCGCTGTTTTACGATATCGGGCTGGCCTGGGATGACCGGACCACCATCAAGTGGAGCCGTCAGGCCGGTGACGACCCGATTCGGGTGCGCACGCCGCTGCAGACGCTGGGCGCGTCGGTCCGCGTCAACCTGTTCGGTTTTGCGGTGGCCCGGCTGGACTATTCGATCCCGCAGGAACGGCGAGCGGTGAAGGGACTGTGGACGTTCAGTCTGGGACCGACGTTTTAAGGACGGTCAGACGGTCAGGTCGTCAGACGGGACGGGTCATCACGAGCGATGCGGCGGGGACATGCGTGGAGCATGTTCCCGTCGTTCAGACCGGCCTCCTGATATCGTTGGCCAGCCCAGCGCTCGCTCGACCACCGCCGCCGGGTCGCTGACGTTTCGACAATCCGACTTTCGGACCGTCCGACCGTGACCGTCTGTCCGTCCGCCCTCGCACTTCCCACTCTCCCTCCCGCCTTCCCCTCCCTCCCGTCTATCTTTCCGCCGTGCATTCCTCCCTCTCCGCGCTTGGCGTGGCGCTGCTGGTCGTGGCTTGCAGCCGTGAGCCCGAGCGCCTGTCGCTCGACAAACTGTCCGCCTCCACCCGGGCGCCGGCGCCATCCTCGCTGCTGCGGTTTCCCGACGCGGGCGGCCCGGCAACCCTCTACCGGATTCCTTCGCTCGATCCCTCGACCTGGAAAGCTGAAGATCCGCTGCCGCCGGTCCAGCGGATCATCGGGGCCGATGCCGAGCAGGGATTGGTGTTCTCGCTGGATCGCAAGCGCAATCTCGTGACGCTGGACCTCGAGACCCGCCGGGTGCGCACCTATCTCGATCACGTTCGGGCGGCCACGATGGGACCTGACGGCGCCCTCTATGCCGTGGACACCGGCGGCACCGTGACTCAGATGGTGCGGCGCGCGCCGGTTCGGTTCCGCTCCAAGCTGCAGGGCTCGCCCCAGGAGCTCTACGCCACGATGACCGGGGCACTGCTGGCCCGCACCGGCGAGAAAGCGCCCGTGCTCGAGGTGCTCGGGTCTGACCAGGCGCCGGTGACGACAACCCTGCCGTCGGAACACTTCGCGCCCAGCTTCTACGGCGATCTGGTCGCGGTCGCCACCGATACCGCGGTCATCCTGTATCAGACCCAGGGCAAGAACGCGCCCAAATCCATTCGGCTCTCGGGCCACCCGCAGGCGGTCGTGTTCTCCCCTTCGGGCCACCGCCTGTACGTCGCCGAACAGGCGAAGGAGCTGTTGGTGCTCGACCGCTACACCGGCGAGCGCCTCGAGTCGATCGACCTCCCCGGTCCCGCCAAGGCGCTCCGCAACGACCGGTTCGGGCAGTGGCTGCTGGTGCGCCCCGAAAGCGGCGACTCGGTGTGGGTGATCGATGTTGGACGCTGGCGGCTGGCCGGGACCGTGGCCACCCGCTGGGCGCTGGATCTGCCCGCGGTGGCATCGCCCAACACGCTGGTCATCCGCCGCGACAAGGACCTGGTCGGGCTCGACCTCGGCGCCAAGGGCTTTCCCGAGACCGGGAAGATCGAAGGCGGGGCGGCCGATGGCTGGCTGCCGCTGCCGTGGCGGCCGGCGCGCGACGCGGAAACTACGATCACCACCGATTCCAGCGCCCTCGCGAGCGCGGACAGCGGTAAGGCCGCGGCCTCGGTGTACCTCCAGGTGAGCAGCTCGCAGAACCCGGACTGGGCCAACGAGCTCGCCGACAAGCTGCGCGCCGCCGGCCTGCCGGCCTCGGTGCTCGCGCCCACCCGGAGCGACGAGGCGAACCGGGTCGTGCTCGGCCCGTACGCCACCCGTGAGCAGGCGGAGTCGACCGGACGCAAGATCGGTATGCCGTCCTTCATCGTGTCGGCCCAGGACACGGACAACTGACCGCTCGGCGCCACGCCCGGCGCACCCACAACCCCAGCGCAGGATGCCCGCATGAAGCTCACCCGGCTGGAGCTGTCAGGCTTCAAGTCGTTCGCGGACACGGTGACCCTGACCTTCGAACAAGGCGTCACCGCCATCGTGGGCCCCAACGGCTGCGGCAAGTCCAACGTCTCCGACGCGGTCCGCTGGGTGCTGGGCGAACAGTCGGCCCGCCTGCTCCGCGGCGGCAAGATGGAAGACGTGATCTTCCAGGGCTCGACCGCGCGGCGGCCGGTCAACGTCACCGAGGTCTCCCTCTACCTCGACAACTCCGACGGCGACCTGCCCATCGCCTACCGCGAAGTGGTGGTGACGCGGCGGCTCTCCCGCTCGGGGCAGAGTGACTATCTGCTGAACGGCTCGCCGGTGCGCCTGCGCGACATTCAGGACCTGCTACGCGGCACGGGCCTCGGCAGCGACGCCGGGGTGGTCATCGAGGCCAAGATGATCGACCTGTTGCTCTCCGACCGCGCCGACGAGCGCCGCTCGCTGTTCGAGGAAGCTGCCGGGATCGGCCTTTACCGCGACCGGAAGCACAGCACCGAGCGACGCCTGGAAGAGACCGCGACCGACCTGCAGCGGGTCGAGGACCTGATCGCCGAGGTGCAGTCCCAGATCCGAAGCCTGGCCCGGCAGCGCGGCAAGGCCGAGCGGCACGCCAAGCTCATGGAGGAGAAGTTTGCGGTTCAGGTGACGCTGGCCCGCCGCCTGCTCGACCGGCTGGCCGAGGAGGTCGCCGGCATGGAGGCTCGCTACGCCGATCTTGGCCGGCTGCTGCCGGCCGCACGGCAGCGGCTCCTGGACGGCGAGCACCACAGGGAAGATGCGGCCCGCGCCCGGGCGACCGCTGAGGCGCAGCGAACCGACCTCGAGCGCCGCCTGGCAACCGTTCGGGTGGAGCTCGGCCGGATCGACGGCGACCTGGCCTTGGCCGCGGAGCGGCTGACCAACGCCGCCGCGCGCCGCCAGCGGGCGCAGGAAGAGCGAACGCAGATGGAGATCCGGGCTCAGGTCGCCTCCAGCGAGCGGGACGCCGCGATGGCGGATCGGGATGCGGCGGCCATCGAGCACGAGCGCATCCGCGGCGAACTGGCGGGCCGGGCCGAAGCCGAGGACGACGTGCGCCGGCGGCTGGGCGACGAGCGGGCCAGGGTGCGGCAGTGGGAACAGGAGCTCCAAGGGCTGGCCCAGACGCTTCGGTCGCTCGAAGGCGAGCGGACCGCGCTGGAGGGCGAGCTGGCGTCGCTCCGGGAGCGCGCCGAAGGGGCGGCGGCGCACTGGGCCGGCCTTCAGACCGAGCTGGCCGACGCGGAGCGGCGGCGCGATCACGCGGTCGAGCAGGCCGGCTTCCTGGGCCACGAGGCCAAGCGCGCGGCGGCCGATGCCGAGCGGGCTCGGCATCAGGTGGCGGAGGCACGCGAGCAGGAGGCCATGCATCGGGCGGAGCGCCGTCGCGCCGACGAGGAGCTGGCGCAGACCACGGCCCGCCGCCACGCGCTGGAAGGCCTGGAGCGCGATCGCGTAGGGCTCGCGCCCGGGGCGGCCGCCCTGCTGGCCTCCCGTGATCGGTTCGACGGCGGCGTGCTGGGCCCGCTGAGCGACTTCGTGAGCACCGGTCGGGAGGATGCCGATCTGGCGGAGCGGCTGCTGGGCAACTGGATGCACGCGGTGCTGGTGCGCGATGCCGACACGGTGCGCGCCATCCAGGCCTGGCACGCCGAGCATCAACCCGGCTCCATCATCCTGCTGCCGCTCGACTCGGGCCCGAGCGGGACGGCCGACGGCCAGCCGCTGGACGACCGGCTGCTGGCCGACGGGCCGGCCGCCGACTGGGTCCGCGCGGCGCTGGCCGGCTCGCAGGTGCTCGACGCGGGCGGCCGGGTGCTCCGACGGGCCAGCGGTGCCATCCTCCTTTCCGGTGCGGTCGGGCCCTCGGGTCCGCTGCGCCGGCGGGCCGAGCTGGCGACCCTGGCCCAGGAAGTCGAGCGCGGGGCGGCGGCGGTCGCCGCCGCCGATCGCGAGATCCAGGCGACGGCTGCCCGGCTGGTCGAGCGCGAGCAGGCGCTGGCGGCCGCGATGGCCGCCGCCGAGCAGGCGCGCGAGGCTGAGCGCCAGGGCGCGGCCACCCGGGAAGACGCCAGCCGCGTCGCCGCCAACCTGGCACGCGAGATGACCGAGTCGGAGGCGCAGCTCACCCGCGTCACCGAGCGTCTGACGCGAGCCGAACAGCGGCTCGCCGAGATCGACACAGCGCTCACCGAGGGCGACCTGTCCCGCGGCCGGCTGGAAGAAGCGTTGGGCGGCGGACGCGGGCGCCTGGCGGAGCTCGAGGCCGAGCAGGAGGCCGCGCGCGAGCAGCGGGTCCACTGGCAGGTGCAGGAGGCGCACGTCGCCGGCGGCCTTCGGTCGGCGGACGAGCGGCTCCAGCGGGGCACGGCCATGCGCGAGGAGGCCGAGCGCGCGGTCACCAGCCTCACCGCGGAGCTGACCCAGCTCGAAGCCGACAGCGTCGCCTTGTCGGCGCAGCAGGCCGAGTGGCGCGAGGCCCGCGCCGAGCGGGAGCTGGCCGTCCACGAGCTCGAGTCCGCCGGCGCCGCCGCCGACCAGGCGCTCGCCGCCGCCGAACGGAGCCTGCTCGGCGCCGAGCGCGAGGTCAACGCGGCCCGCGAGGCGCTGGACTCCGCCAGCGAGGAGAGCCACGGCCTGCAGGTGCGTCTCACCGAAACGGCGGGCGCCCGGCGGAGCATCGTCGAGCGGGTGGAGGCCGAATGGCGGCGCTCCTTCGAGCAGCTGGTGGAGCAGGCACCGGCGCTCGATCTCGACCTCGAGACGCTCGAGACCGAGGCAAGTCGCATCCTCGGCGCGCTCGAGGCCATCGGGCCGGTCAACCCGCTGGCGGTAGAGGAACACGCCGAGGAGGTCAAGCGGTTGGAGTTTCTCACCAGCCAGCGCGACGACCTGGTGGGTGCGCGGCAGGCGCTGATCCAGGCGATCCGGGAGATCGACGGCACGGCCCGCACCATGTTCCTCGAGACGTTCACCGCGGTGCAGGCCAACTTTACCCACGTGTTCCAGACCCTGTTCGGCGGCGGCGAGTGCGAGCTCCGCCTGGCGACCCCGGACGACCCGCTGGAGAGCGAGATCGACATCCACGCGGCGCCCCGCGGCAAGCGCACGCAGCGGATCCACCTGCTCTCGTCGGGCGAGCGGACGCTGGTCGCGGTGAGCCTGCTGTTCAGCATCTACCTGACCAAGCCGAGCCCGTTCTGCCTCATGGACGAGGTGGACGCTCCGCTGGACGATGCCAACGTCGGCCGGTTTACCCGGCTGCTGGACGAGTTCAAGACCGGGACCCAATTTCTGGTCATCACGCACAACCCGCGGACCATGCAGGCGGCCGATGCCGTCTACGGCGTCACGATGCAGGAGCCGG
>DASSMN010000214.1:0-5755 GCA_035688885.1 Gemmatimonadales bacterium | reverse complement strand
CGCCCACCAGGGCGGCGCGGAGTGAGCCGCCGCCGTCAACCACTAGCACCCGTCCACGGCCGTGCGTTTCGAGCACCTGCCGCACCAACCCGTTGTCCTCGAACACGCGCACGGTCTCGACCGGCCCGGCAAAAGCCACCGAGCCACCCCAGTCACGAAACAGGGGTTCCGCCACCCTTACCTCGGCTCCGAACTCGTCGCACAGGTCGGCGGTGACGACGGGCATCACCGGGGTGGCCGGTTGGCGGGCTGCTCGGTATCGGCGCAGAGATGGCGACGCATCCGCTCGACCTCGGCGCGCATCTCGGCCAGGTCGGCCTCCATCCGCTCGAGCGAGCGGAGCAGCTCCACGACGGCCGCGCCCGAGACCAGGTCGGCGGGCGTCCGCGGGCGGGCCGACTCGACCGGACCCGGCGTGCGAGGGCGCGGCTCCGGCACCATCATCGCCGTCACTCCGCGGACCCGTCGCGGCTCGATCACGAAGTTCCACACCAGCGCGACGGCGGCGAGCAGCACCAGGATGGCCTGCGCGCCCAGCGACTCCGCGGTCGGATAGATGCCCAGCGCGGGAATTCGCGGCGCCCACTGGAGGATGGTCGTGCCGATGAGATCGCCTTCCTGCAGCTCCGCGACGCCCTTGCCGGCGAACACGAAGGCCATGTAGTACAGAAACGCGCTCGTGACCGCAAAGAACGGTTTGAGCGGCAGCCGCACGCCGAACCGGTTGATGGCGATATAGACGCCGCACAGGACCACCGAGCCGGCCAGGATGCCCATCACCACCGGCATCGTCCCGCCGGCGCCGGCGACGAACAGCGCCTTGTAGAACAGAACGGTCTCGAAACCTTCCCGGTACACCGCCAGGAACGCGGCCGAGGCCAGCGCCAGCGCGGAGCCGCTGTTCAGGGCGTCCTGCACCTTGCTCTTCACGAAGTGGTTCCACTTGACCACTTCCATCTTCGACAGCAGCCAGTAGCTCACGTAGAACAGCACGGCGGTGGCCAGCACCATGGTGCCGCCTTCGAGCGCCTCGCGGTGCGCGGGGCTCAGCACGAAGATCGTTTCCAGGGCTACCGCGGTCACCAGGCTCGCTCCGACCGCGGCGCCGACCCCGATGTGGATGTCGCGCTTGCGGTGCGCCGCCCCCATCTTGGCGAGGAAGGTCATCAGGGCGCCGACGATCAGGATCGCCTCGAGCCCCTCGCGCAGGAGGATGACGAACGACTGCACGAACAGATTGAGTGGTGAGCCCCGGTCGCCCAGTACCCGCTCGGCGTTCTCGAGGCCCGCGTTGAGCTGCCGGCGCAGCGCGGCGAGCTCCGCAGGTGTGGCCCCGCCGGCCGCGCGGGTCCGTAGTGCGGCGAAAGCCGCCTCGAGCTCGCTCGCGAGCGCGGGGCTCTTGGCCCGGACCCCGCGCTCCACCTGCTCGAAGGTCATGTACGCGTCGAACGCGCGGGCGCTGGCCGCCGGGTCGTGCGCCTGGGCCAGCGCGAACGCCGAATCGAGCTGCCGCCGCACTCGGTCGAGCACCTGCGACGCGGCCGCCTCGGTGTGATCCGACTGGAAGGTGCGCACCGCGGCAAGGTGCCCCAGCGCCTCGGCATCGTTCCCGTTGGGCGTGCCGAGCGCCGCGAGGACCGCTTCGTCCGACAGCTTGCCGCTCGACGCGAACGCCCGGAGCGAGGGCGGCACCTCGCCGCGCGGCGCGGGCAGGCGCAGCACGCTGGCATACAGCGCTACCGCCCAGCGATCCTCGGCCGGAAGCCGACCCTCGTAGGCCGGCATCGCCGTGCCGACCGTGCCGATACTGATGCGCCGGAAGTAGTCCAGCGGCGAGACATCCCGAAGCGCGGCGCCGTTCGCCAGGTTGGCGGGCGGTGGCGTGAGGCCGGCGGCCAAGGGGCCGTCTCCTCGGCCGACCGTGCCATGGCAACCGGCACAGTTGGCTTGATACACCTCGGCCCCGCGCGAGAGCGACGGGGTAAGGGCGGGCATCTCGTCGAGTGTGATGCCGAGGTGTTTGGTCAGACCGTCGCTGAGCGAACGCACGTGGGCATCGAGCGAGTCCGGCGGGGCGGTGGCGGCCACCAGATGGAGCAGCGCGTCGACCTCCGCAGTGGCGGCCTGTCCGGCCGCGCTGGGCAGGAGTGCGGCCGACCGTCGCGCCTCCTGGAGGAAGAGGGTGGCCTCCTCCACCTCGGCCTTGGCGACGACCCTGCCATTGATCACGCCGACCCGATATTCCTGCGCCGCGAGCTGCGCCGTGGACGCCACCCGCCGAGCCACCGGGGCCTGATCGCCTGGTGCCTGGAGTTGCTGCTGCGGCAAAGGCAACGCCGCCAATAAGATCGGGAGGAGCGCGCCGGTGAGAATCATTCTCAGTGGGTCTGGCCGTTCATTGGCCAAAAGTAGACCACGGCGCTCGCAATTGCTAGAGGATTGGCCGGACCAGCGGTTACGGGCCGGTGCCGACGACGGCGACCGCGCCGGCGGACACTGCCGAGTGGGTGAGGCTCACTTGGACCGTGAGGCCGCCATGCGCTGCGGCCAGCTCCGCGGCCAGGCCGTGCAGCCGGATAGCCGGCCGACCGTCGGGATCGCGCACCACCTCGATCTCCCGCCAGCCGACCCCACGAGCGCCGGGCAGCGCCTGCAAGGCCTTGTAGACCGCTTCCTTGGCGGCGATCCGCGCGGCCGCATGGCCGGTTGGTTCGGGTCGACTCTGGAGGTAGGCCCGCTCGTCGTCGGTGAAGAAGCGCTGCATGGCGTGCTCGCCTTTGCTCGCGAGCAGGCGCGCGATCCGCTCGAGGTCGACCAGGTCGACCCCCACGCCCAGCACGTTCACAGGCGAGTCCACACCAGGGTGGCGAATCCCTCGAGTGCCGGCGGCACCGGCAGGTAGCCGCCGAGCACCAGGCCGAGATAGCCGGCAGCGCCGACCACGATGGCGCTGAACAGCCAGATGGGCCAAGTGGGCCGATGCCACCGCCGGACCTGCTCGATCTCGGTCGCCCAGCGCGCCTGCTCGGCGCGCGCCGCCTCCTCCAGCGCGGTCCAGGCCGCTTCGAGCCGCCGGGCGGTCGCGGTCACCGCCGTTTGCCACACTGCCATGCTCGAGGGTTCGCGGGCTCGTGCGCCGCCGGCCTGGTTGGCCGCCTGTTCCAGCGCATCCAGGGAGGCGACAAACGGCGCGGCGCCGCTCCCGAGCCGGGCCGCGATCGCGCGGGCGTCCTGGTCGGTGAGTCGGCGCGCGGCCAGGCGACGCATGGGGTAGCGGGACTCCACCGCGGCCGACTTGAGGCCCGCGTTGGCCTCGGCCGCGATGCGGCCGGCGGCGGTGGCGACCGCCTTCTCCCACAGACTGAGCAGGGCCACCCGCCCGAGCGAGGCCAACGCACCCTCCCGATCGCCGGCGGTCGCAAATGAGCGGCCCGCGCCAGCCAGGTCGAACACGCCGGTCACGAGATCGATGCGCACGTCGTCGAGCGGTACGTGAAGCGCACCGAGCGGCGCGGGGGGCGGGTCGATCAGCCGCCCCAGCGATGGCCCGAGCTCGGGAATCGCGTCGGCGGGGACGGTCACGGAAGCGCGAGCGCCGCCGGTTGCCCGCTCCGGAGCTCGTACCGACGCACGAACTCCGTGAGCGAGTCGGCCGTGAACTCGGCGCGGGGGATCCCGCTGGCCTCGACGGCGCTCTCGATGGCGGCCGGACTCCCTTCGATCTCGAGGAGTGGATCCATACGAGGGTACCGTTCGATCCGCAGGGTGCCGCCCGCCAGCTCGTACACCTCGACCTCGCGGTCGATCGCGTGCACCACCTGGTAGCCCAGCGCGGAAAGCAGCGCGTGGGGCGCGTCGCGCTCCCCGCCGGTCACCGGCAGCTCGATCTCGGCGCGTCGTTTGTACCCCTCGGGCGACCGCTCCACCGGCCCTTTCCACCCCAGAACGGCGGTGGCTCGGCCCTCGGAGGGATGGAACGTACGCACCCTGACTACCTGGTCGCGCAGGCTCAGCTCGCCGCCCGGCCGGTCGTACCGGCGGTCGCTCATCCTGCCCCTGAAACGCAGCGCGGCGCCGGCCGCCAGCAGCCGGGTGCGCAGGACGTCGGGATCGGGAATGACCGCCTTGAGCTCGAGCTCGTCATGGACCCCCGCGTGACTCACCGCAGAATGGCCTCCACCACCGCCTCCGTGTCCTGCAGCGTCTCGAAGACGGCATGTGGCCCGCACGCCTCGAGGTCGGCCACGGAGAAGGATCCGGTGGCCACGGCGACCGCACGGGCGTCGATGCATGACCCGCACGCGATGTCGGCGGGTGTATCGCCGATGATGACGACCTCGTCGCCGTGGGGCACTCGACCGAAGATGCTCTCGGCGCGTCGGGCGGCGATGGGGGGGAGCGCGGGGCGGTGGCCCGCATCGGAGCCGTAGGCGCCAACCCGGAACCGCTCGGGCGCAATCCCGCCGGAGCGGAGCTTGAGCGCGGCGCCTTGCGCCAGGTTGCCGGTGAGCAGCCCCAGCACGACGTCCGGCTCCGCTTCCAGCCGCTCAAGGAGAGCGTGCACGCCGGGCATGATGGTGGTGCGGCTGGTGGGTCGCTCGAGCTCGCGGGCCAGATAGCCGACGTACCGCTCGCACAGCGCCCGCACCCGGGGCGACTCGCGGGGCTCGGGCTGGCCCGCGGCCTCGAGCATCTCGGACACGATCTGGGGGTCGGTCTTGCCGTCGAACCGGATGCTCATGAAGGCCGCGACCGGCCCGACGGCTTCGGTGAGCGCGGCGACGATGGCCCGCCGTCCCGCGCCGGCGGTGAGAAGGAGGGTGCCGTCGATGTCGAACAGGACCAGCTTCCGGGTCACCGCTCCTCCAGCCTCCGCACCGCCACCAGCCGATCCCGGAGCGGCGCGGCCCGGCTGCCCGGCAGCCAGGGTTCCTGCACCATCCCGCCAAGCGAGACGGTCGAGTGCACCAGGGTGTCGGCTTCGCCGGCGAAGGCCACGTGGGTGATCCGGTCGGTCGACTCGCCGCGGAAGAACAGCAGGTCGCCGGGGCGCATCGCGTCGGGTGGAATTGGTGCGCCGCAACCCGCCTGTTGAGACGAGTCGCGCGGGAGGGTCGTCCCGCGCGCGAGGAACGTGGTCTGCACCACGCCCGAACAGTCCACCCCGCAGGGCGTCACGCCCCCCCATTCGTAGGGCGCGCCCGCGAAGTATTCCATTGCCCATCGCTCCGGCGCCTTGGCTCGGGCGGCAGGAACGGCGTGCGCGCCGGGCGTCACGGTGCCTTCGACCACCTTCGCGCGCCGACCGTCGGGCAAACGGACGGTCTCGCCCTCCAGCACCAGGCGCGCCCGGAGCGGGAGCCTGACCCGCTGCTCCCCGACCCTGACCACCGCTCCCAGGCTCCACGCCCCTGCCTGGCTGCGCCAAGTCTCCGCCTCCGCATCCTCGACCTCGGCGCAGTACCCGCCGTGCACCCAGCCGACGTAGTTGTCGAGACCGGTCTGCACCTTTCGCCACTCGCCGGATGTCTCGAGGATGGCAGCCGTCTCGCCGAGCACCAGCTGGTTGGTCTGCTCCGCGCGGAGCGAGGGCTCGGCGCACATCGGGACCACCGCGCCGAGGCTCCAGCCGGTCGCCTCCCGCGTCCAGGCCTCGACGGTCGGCTCGTCCACCTCGGCGCAGTAGCCCGCGTGGACCCAGCCGGTGTAGGCGTCGAGATCGGTGCGCACGCGGCGCCAGTCGGCCGAGGCCTCG
>DASSMN010000544.1:0-5994 GCA_035688885.1 Gemmatimonadales bacterium | reverse complement strand
TCGGCACCTTCAACATCAACCAGGGCAACCCCGCCGGCCTGACCGTCGAGCGGTTCCTGACACCGAACGCCCGACGGGCGTTCCGACTGGTGGTCCGAACCACGTTTGGCGGTCCAGCGACGCCGCACGCGGGCGGCGCCGACAGCGACTGATGCCCTGGGCAGTCAAGCCCCGGCGGCACCGGCTCGGCCGGAAATCGGCCTGTGGCGTTTGCCGGGTTGGTGCGTATCTAACATCGGGAACTGGCGGCGACTGGCCGTCCGGAACCCAAACGACAGCTGCAACAGGCGCGGGGGGTGACGGCTCCGAAGGGTGGCCGCCGTCCCCCGTGCTTGTGGCGCCTGTTCTTGCCGCCGTTGGCCCCTGGCTGCCTGCCTCCCGCGCCTTCCTCCGACGAGGTTAATTTCGATCACCGCCGCCGTCCGGCGGCATCCCGCGACGCGTCGTGCGCAGCACCCCCTGAGGCACCGAACCAGCCATGGTGGAGGCAACCATGCAGGCCACGACCGTACGCGAGGCCCTGCGGGCTTCGCTGGCCGGCACGTTCGGCACCGTCCTGTCCGTCCTTCCCCGCCTCATCGTATTCGTGATCGCCCTCGCCGTGGGCTGGGCGATTGCCTCGCTGCTCGCGCGCGCCACCGTCGCCGCACTGAGAGCCATGCGGTTCGACGAAATGGCCGAGCGCTCGGGTCTGGCTGGATTCATCGAGAACATGGGGGTCCACCAGGACCCGAGCGATGCCGTCGCGAGCGCGGCCAGGTGGGTGGTCCGGCTGCTGACGCTGGTGGTGGCGTTGGACGTCCTGGGCCTGCCGGCCGGGTCGGGGGTCCTGCACCAGCTACTCCTCTGGCTGCCCAACCTGGTGGTGGGCCTCGTGGCCTTGGTCATCGGAGGGTTGGCCGCGACCGCGCTGTCACGGCTGGTGCAGGGCCTCGCCGCGGGAGCGCGATTTCCCAACCCGCGCGTCCTGGCGACGGCTACCAGCGTGGCGGTATGGGCGTTCGCCATCGTGGTGGCGGTGAGCCAGCTCGGAGTCGCAACCTCGATGGTCAACCTTGCACTGATCGGCGTGGTTGGTGCGGTTGCCCTCGCGGCGGGCCTGGCCTTCGGCTGGGCCGGCCGAGAGCGAGCCGCGCAGCTCCTGACGGCCCTCGAGAACTGGCGCGCGGCGCCATCGAATGAGGCGGCGGCTGCGATGCCATCCGTTCCTCCCAGTGAACCGGACCTCGGCGCCCCGGCGTCGCCGGCGGTGTCCACCGGCATCGCGGGTACGCCTGTACTCGAGCGTCCCACGCCGGAGCGTGACGGCTCGGTGCCGGAGCTCGACGTATCAGCGCTGGGGCTCGAAGCGCGGGAGTCGGAGCTCGAGGGCTCGGCGTCGGAGCTCGAGGGCTCGGCGTCGGAGCTCGAGGGGCCGGCACCGGAGCTCGAGGTGTCGGTGCCGGAGCTCGACGACCATACCCCGCGGTTCGATGCCGCCGCCCGGGACCTCGACGGCGACGCGCCGGAGTTCGACGCGGTCATTGCGGAATACGACGCGCCCGCGCCGGAGTTCGATGCACCTGCGCCGGCGTTCGACGCGCCCCTGCGGAGGCTCGAGGCGCCGCCCGAGTTCGAGGCACCCGTGTCGGAGCTCGGCACATCCCGGTCAGAGCGTGAGCTCGTCGCGCCTGAGCTCGCGGCATCCGTGTCGGAGCTCGACGAATCCGCTGCGGAGCCTGAGCTCGATCTGGACGACGAGCGGGCCTTCGCACCCGCCGCACTGGTGCCGTTCGAGGAGAGCTGGTTGCCGAGATCCGGCCTAGACCGGCGACGGATTCCGAGACCCGGACCGGATCGACGGGCACACTTCCCCTGATCACCGACATCCCAGCTCGTGCCGGGCGCCCGGATGGTTCGGGCGCCCGCTCTTTCGTAGCCGCGGACCTGCTGGCATCGAGCGTCGGCCACGACTAGGTTTGCCGCGGGTTCGTCGATTCGAGACTTCCATCGGGAGCGTGGGTTTGAAGATCGCGGTCTGCATCAAGCGGGTGCCGGACATGGAGCTGCGGTTCGCCATCGCGGCCGATCGCAAGTCGCTGGACCAGAGTGGGCTCAAATACGACATCAGCGACTTCGACGGTTACGCGCTCGAGGTCGCGCTCCAGTTGGTCGAAAAGCAGGGCTCGGGCGAGGTGGTGCTGGTATGTCTGGGCCCTGACGGGGTGCAGGAGACTCTGCGAAAGGGCCTGGCGATGGGCGCCACCCGCGCCATCCAGCTCAAGACCGACGTCGTCCCGGTCGACGGACTGGCCATCGCCCGCGCACTCGCCGCCGAGCTCGGCTCGGGCGGTTACGATCTGATCCTGTTCGGCCGCATGGCCACCGACACGGCCGGCGGCACGGTAGGTGCCATGGCCGCCGAGCTGCTCGGTCTGCCCTGCGTCACGGCCATTTCTCACCTCGAGCTGGGCGACGGCAAGGGCACGGCGCGGCGCGATCTGGAAGGCGCCGCGGAGACCGTGCAGTTCCCGTTGCCGGCCGTGCTGACCATCGACGAAGGTATCGCCCGGCCGCGGCTCGCCACCCTCAAGGGCATCATGGCCGCGAAGAAGAAGCCGCTCGAGGTGAAGCCCGCAGCGCTCGGCGAGGTCCGGCTCACGGTCGAGTCCATGGCGCTGCCGCCCGAGCGGAGCGGGCCCAAGTTCATGGGCGAGGGCGCCGACGCGGTAGCTGAGCTGGTGCAGCGTCTCCGCACGGAAGCGAAGGTGCTGTGATGGCCGACATGTTCGCGTTCGCGGAAGCGCGGGGCGGGGAGCTCCGGAAGGTGGCGTTCGAAGCGGTGGCTGCCGCGCGCCGCGCGGCCGACGCCACCGGTGGGGGGCAGGTCCACGCGTTGGTGATGGGCGCACCCGGGATCGCGGCCCGCGCCGACGCGCTCGGCCGGTTCGGGGCCGACGTCGTGGCCGCGGTCGAGCACGTCGGCCTCGAGCGCTACGCGCCCGAGGCGTTCGTGGCTACTGCTGCCGAGCGCATCAAGGCAGGCTCCTATCGCGCCGCGTTCTTCTCCGCGTCGGCCGAGGGCCGTGATCTGGCGCCGCGCGTGGCGGCGCGGCTGGGGGTGGGGCTGGCCTCCGACGTGGTCGGGTTCGACGTCGCGGGCGATGCAGTGCTGGCCGAGCACCCGGCGTACACCGGGAAGGTCATCGTCACCCTCCGGCTCACCGGAACGCCCGCGATCGTCTCGCTCCGTCCGGGAGCGCTGCCGGCCACGGAGCAGCCGCGCACCGCGAAGATCGAGAGCGTTGCCCCGGCAGCCGATCCGGGCGCCGGCCGCGTCGTCGTGACCGGGCTGGCCCAGGAAGCCGGAGCCAAGCTCGACCTGGGCGAGGCTCCGGTCATCGTCAGCGGCGGGCGAGGCCTGCGGGCCGCCGAGCATTTCAAGCTGGTCGAGGATCTGGCCGACGCGTTCGGCAACGCGGCCGTCGGCGCGACGCGGGCCGTGACCGACGACGGCTGGCGCCCGGCCACCGATCAGATCGGGCAGACGGGGCGGGTGGTGAGTCCCGAACTGTATGTGGCCGTCGGCATCTCGGGCGCCATCCAGCATCTGGCCGGCATGCGGACCGCCAAGACGATCGTGGCGATCAACAAGGACAAGGACGCGCCGATCTTCAAGGTGGCCGACTACGGGATCGTGGGCGACCTGTTCGAGGTGGTGCCCCGGCTCACGGAAGCGGTGCGGAAAGCGCGCTCGGGATGACAGCTCTGCGGCTGTCGGCGCCTACCGTCCCTCCGCCACCATCTCGCCGATTCGCTTCACCCCCTCCGTCACCGCCGTCTCCTCCGGCCCGAACGAGAACCGCACGTAGTTCCTGAAGCGTGAGGGCCGGCCGCTCCTGCGCTTGCCAGGGTTCACGTCGAAGAACTCGCCCGGGACGCAGATCACCCTGCGCTCGAGCGCCTGCTGGAAGAAGCCCATGCCGGTGTTGAGCGGGGCCGGGAGGGCCGACACGTCGCCCCACCAGTAGAACGTGCCTTCGGGCTCCAGGTCGAACCGGACGCCCGCGGCGCGGAGACCATCACCCAGGATGGCGCGCTTCCGGAGAAAGGCCCGCCGAATGGCTGCGGCCTCGGCGCAGGCGACGCCCGGCTCGAGCAGCGGCACCGCGGAGCGCTGGAGCGGTTTGCTGCCGCCGCCATCCAGGAAGGAGCCGCTGCTCGACACGGCCTCGATCACCGCCTGCGGCCCCACGATCCAGGTGGTGCGCCAGCCGGGATAGCGCCAGTTCTTGGTGAGTCCGTCGAACAGCACGATCGGGTCCGCGTCGACGTCGTCCACGTATCGCGCCGCCGAAACCATGTGCGAGCCGTCGGGCGTGTCGGCCCAGATGTAGTGCGAGTAGAACTCGTCGATCAGGAGCGAGCAGCCCACCTCGCGCGCCAGTCCCACCCACCCCGCCAGCTCTTCTCCCTGGATCACCTTGCCCGTGGGATTGCACGGATTCGAGAGCAGCAGCGCCGACAGGCCGCGGCCGGTGATCTCACGCTCGAGCTCGTCGAGCCCGAAGTGATATCCCTGTGCGCCGTCGAGCAGGATCGGGATCGAGGTGAACAGCTTGAAGATGTCGAGCAGCTCCTCGTACGCCGTGTAGTCCGGCAGGAAGTGGCCCAGGTTCACCTCGCCGAGGGCCGCGACCGCACGGGTGAGCGACGCCCGACCGCCGCCGCAGATGCAGACGTTGCGCTCGGTGTACTGGGAGCGCTTGCCCTGGCGATACAGCCCGTTATACAGCTCCGCCACGGCGCGCCGGAGCTCCCAGATGCCGGGCACCGGGGCGTACTCCTGATCGTTCACGCCGATCTCGACGTGCTCCACCCGCGGCGGTGCGCCGGGCAACACGCCGGTCTCGGGCTGGCCCTGGCCGAGGTTGCACCACTCGGGGTGGCCGTAGCGGAACCCTCGCCGGGCCGCCTCGGCCATGACGTAGATGACGCCGGTGAAGGGAACCGGGCGGAAACCGGGGATCGCGGGGATGGTCATGCGCGTGAAAGCTAGCGGCGCCGGGAACGGGCGGCACGGCCCGGGGCTCGTAGGTTTCCGGCGCCGTGTATATTGCGCCTGCCGTGAGCCCTCCAGGAGGAGCCGTCGTGTCCAGCATCCTGCCGATCATCCACCAAGCCCCGCTGCCGCTTGATCGCCTGATCCTGCGCGACCCGCCGGGCGCGGAGGCGATCGAAATGGACGTGCTCATCGTGGGCGCCGGGCCTGCTGGCCTGGCGTGCGCCATCGAGCTGGCCCGCCTGGCCAGGCGCGAGCAGGAGAGCGGCGGCAGTCTGGGCGAGCTCAATATCGGTGTGCTCGAAAAGGCCGAGAGCCTGGGCGAGCACAATCTTTCCGGGGCCGTGGTGAACCCGCGCGCCTTTGACGAGCTGTTTCCCGATCTCACGCCGGCCGACTTTCCCTTCCGCCAGGCCGTGCCCGACGAGGCGGTGTACTTCCTCACCGAGCGCCGGGCCCAGCGGATGCCCACGCCGCCGACCATGCACAATCGCGGCTTCTACACCGCTTCGGTCTGCGAGATCGTCCGATGGCTCGGCGAGCGGGCCGAGGGGCTGGGGGTGAATCTGTTCGCCGGATTCCCGGTCGACGGACTGCTGGTGGACGGGCAGGCCGTGCGCGGGGTGCGCACGACCCCATCGGGCCTCGCGCGCGACGGCACGCCGGGCGCCAACTTCACGCCACCCACCGACCTCACCGGCCGGGTGACGGTGATAGCGGAGGGCACGCGTGGCCCGCTGGCCCAGGCCTGGCGCGAATGGCAGCATGTCGCTTCACCCAACCCGCAGCTCTTCGCGCTGGGCGTGAAGGAGCTGTGGGAAGTGCCGCGCCCGCTCGACGCCGTCGTGCATACGCTGGGCTGGCCGCTGCCGCCCGACGCGTTCGGCGGGAGCTTCATGTATCCGTTGGGTCCGGCGCAGGTGGCGCTGGGGCTGGTGGTCGGCCTCGACTAT
>DASSMN010000533.1:0-3293 GCA_035688885.1 Gemmatimonadales bacterium | reverse complement strand
CGGCCGCGAGCCGCACCTGCTGGAATGTCGGGTCCACCGCGATCGCGCTGTCCGCCCAGTACGCTGAGCTGTCGTACTGGCGCCGCAAGTAGTGGCCGACCGAGAGGAAGGTCAGCCCCTGGAGGTTCGAAGGATCCGACGCGATGGCGCGCCGCCATCCGGCGAGGGCCCCGTCCAGGTCGCCCGACTCGGCCAGGCTCATGGCGAGGAAGTTCCAGGCGCCGGCGTTGGTGGAGTCGAGGGCCAGGGCGTGGCGGAACGCGCGAATGGCGGGGGTTCGGTCGGTCGGGTCCACGGCCCGGCTCACGATTGCGCGCGTGGTCCAGGCCTCCGCGCTCCGGGGGTCCGTTGCCAGCGCCCGATCTGCCGCGGCCACCGCCAGCCGCAGCACGCTGTCGCGCGCGAGGCCGGAAAAGAGAAAGCCTCGCTCGTAGGCTCGGACGTACGCCTTGGCTAGCCCCGACCACGCCTCGGCATAGGAAGAATCCGCGCGAACCGCTGCGGTGAACGCCTGAATCGCTTCTCCCACCGAGGACGGGGTGCGGATGTCATACGCATGCACGCCGCGCCGGTACAGCGCGACGACCTCGGGATCGCGGGGCTTCGTGGCCTGGCCACTCCTGCCGAGCAGCCACGCGCCGAGCGCGAGCACCAGCAGGGCCAGCACCGCGGCACCCACAATGCGAGCGTCAGGCCGGCGCCGGGACGGTTCGGGGGCGCGCGTGAGGTGCTCGACGAATTCCCCGACATCACGGAAGCGGTCGGCCGGGACCCGCTCGAGCCCCTTGAGCACCGTCGCTTCGAGGGCGGGGCCCACGGCGGGTCGGACCCCCCGTACCGCCCGCGGCGGCTCCGAGAGGCGGCGGGCCACGATCGCCTGCGCCGTCGGGCCGGTGAACGGCGGCTCACCCACCAGCATCTCGTAGAGCACGCTCGCCAGGCTGTACTGATCGGTCCGGGCGTCCACCGGCTGCGCGCACGCCTGCTCGGGGCTCATGTAGGCGGGAGTTCCGATGGCCAGGCCGGTGCTGGTGAGGCGCTCGCCGCCGGTGTCCATCACCGCCTTGGCGATCCCGAAATCGGCGACATAGATGCGGTCGTTCGCCAGCAGGAGGTTCTCGGGCTTGATGTCGCGGTGCACCACGCCTTCGCGGTGTGCCGCCAGGAGCGCCGACCCGGCGGCGGCGGTGATCCGCACGGCCTCGTCGATCGGCAGCTGGTGCTCGCGCTGGATGCGGGCCCGAAGCGATTCGCCGGGAACGTACGCCATGGCATACCACGGCAGCGGGGTGCCGTCGGGCCCGGGGACGACGCCGGAGTCGAGGACCGGAACGATGTTCGGATGCTCCAGCCGGGCGGTGAGCCGGATCTCGCGCAGGAACCGCTCTACGCCGATGGCGCCGGCCAGCTCGGGGTGGAGCACCTTGATCGCGACCGCCCGCTCGAGCCGACGGTCGCGGGCCAGCCACACCGAGGCCATGCCGCCGCGGCCCAGCTCGCGTTCGACGGTGTATCGGTCGCCCAGCACGGCGTTCAGGCGGTCGAGCATGAATGCCCGGATGTTGCGGGAACCGGAGAATACGCGGCCGATGCCCACCCCGCCAGCAACGCGGGCGCCTGGGGAACGGGTCTGCCCGGCCCTCGACCCGGCGAGTAAGTTAGACGCCATGCTCGAGCGCCTCCTACTCGGATTCGTCACCAACTTCTTCGACACCCTCGGCATCGGCTCGTTCGCCACGACGACGGCCGCGTTCCGCGCGCGCCGCATGGTGAGCGACGAGCTGATCCCGGGCACCCTCAATGTCGGCCACACGCCGCCCACCATCGTGCAGGCCATCATCTACATCACCGTCATCGCGGTGGATCGGGTGACGCTGGTGTTGCTGATCGGCGCGTCGGTCGCGGGGGCCTGGCTCGGCGCCGGCGTCGTGAGCCGGTGGGAGAAGCGGCGGATTCAGCGCGGCATGGCGGTGGCGCTGATGGTGACGGCATTGCTCATCGTCTCCCGCATGACCGGGGCCTTCCCCGGCGGTGGCGACGCCCTTGGCCTTCGCGGCGGGCTGCTGGCCGCGGGCGTGGTCGGCAACGTGCTGCTGGGCGCGCTCATGACGCTCGGCATCGGACTGTACGCCCCCTGCATGGCGATGGTGAGCCTGCTGGGCATGAACCCCACCACGGCGTTTCCCATCATGATGGGGTCGTGCGCCTTCCTGATGCCGGTGGCCAGTCTCCGGTTTCTCCAGGCCAGGCGCTACGACCGTGCGGCGGCGATCGGGCTCGCCGTCGGCGGCATCCCGGGTGTGCTGCTGGCAGCGTTCCTGGTCAAGTCGCTGCCGCTCGACGCGGTACGGGTCCTGGTGGTGATCGTGATCAGCCTGACCGCGGCCACGCTGTGGCGGGACTCCCGGCGGGAGAGCGGAGTCGTGGTCTCGCCGGAGCGTCCGGTCGCCGGGGTGGGCTGACCCTGTCATCCGGCGCGCAGCGAGCGATCATCGCTGGTTCTGAAAACCCGTGGACAGCTCGCTCGCTCCGCTCGAACCGCCACCTCCACTCCGCGGCAGCTTCTCGCGCCGCTCTCCGCATCACGCCGAAGCACGACACGGGACCCTTACGCGGCGCCCGCTCACGCTTACCATCCCTCGCCCCTGTCCCACGGAGGTCCGGTGTCCTCGCTCAAGCTCACCAAGCTCTCGCCGGTGCTGGTGGTCGATGCCATCGAGCCATGTCTCCCGTTCTGGACCGAGCGGCTGGGGTTCGCCAGGACCGTCGAGGTCCCCGAAGGTGATCGGCTCGGCTTCGTCATCCTGGCCAGGGATGGGATCGAGGTGATGTACCAGAGCCGCGACAGCGTCCGGAAGGACATCCCACCGCTGGCCGATGCGCCCCCGGGCGGCACCAATCTCTACATCGAGGTGACTGACGTGGCCGCGCTGGAGCGCGCGCTCATGGGGCTGGAGCTCGTCGTGCCCAGGCGGAAGACGTTCTATGGGGCGGATGAGATCGGGGTGCGGGAGCCCGGCGGCAACGCGGTGATCTTCAGCCAGCACTCTTGACCGGTCGGCAACCGGCTGTCGAATCCGGCGGCCCTGGATCGACGTGTGGGTGAAGGCGTACCGGCCAGGGTGGGCGCGCCGGCGCCGTCACGCCTGAACTCGATGTCCACGGCCGTTTTCACCAGTTACGGGAGACTGATGCGATGAAGTTCCTCATGATGATCAAGCACTCGGAGAGCTACCGCCACGAGGAGGTGCCCCAGGCGCTGATGGCGGCCATGGGCGAGTTCGTGGGCGAGA
>DASSMN010000386.1:0-8068 GCA_035688885.1 Gemmatimonadales bacterium | reverse complement strand
CTGGTCGGCGAACACGGTGGTGCGGCTCCGGCCGGCCCACAGGTCGAGCAGGATCACCTGACCCCGCTCGAGCGTCGCGTCCTTGCCCGGGTGCGGCTCGTAGTGCGGGTTGGCGGAGTTGGGGCCGAAGCCCACGATGGGAAGCGTGTCGAACACCAGCCCCTGGGCCTCGACCGCCGCCACCCCCCGGGCCTGGAGCGCGGTCTCGGTGAGGCCGGTGCCGCCCTCCTTCACCGCCTGCGCGAGCGCCGCGCGCGCCACCGCGGCCAGCACCTCCGCCGCGGCGCGGTGATCGGCGGCCTCGGCGTCGGTCCACGCGGAGGCGAACCGGCTCACCAGCGGGCCCGAGGGCACCACGGTGCCGCCCAGCCGGCGGATCAGCTCGATCACGCCGGCCGGCACCCGGTCGAGGTAGGGCACCGCGTCCTCGGGCGAGACTTCCATCGCCACCCGCTTTCCCTGCACCACCGACCCCAGCGCCTGGTGGAGCTCCTCCCATTGGCCGTACGGCAGCACCCGGCCGGGAAAGTCGGCCACCGGCGCGAGCTCGATCCGGTGCGCCACCGCGACCGCGTCACCCTGCCGGGGCAGGTACACGAACAGCCGGCGGGTGTTGAGCCCCTCGAGCTCCATGATCCGGGTGGCCACCGGGTTGAGCCCGTGGAAGGCGTACAGCAGCCAGCCGTCGGCGTCGATCGCGGCCAGGGCCTCGCCCAGCGCGCGGCGGTCGGGAATCACTCGTAGACCTCGGCGGCGGCGCTGCGCCACACGCAGGCGTCGTCGCCCCGCGAGCGGCAGCGCTCGTGCAGCATGGCGCCCTCGAACGCCATGAGGCAGCGGAGCAGCTCGCCGTAGGCGGCGCCGTAGAAGGCGCAGGCGGCGCCGTCGGGCACGGCCACGATGGAGAGCGGATCGGACATCCGCACTTCGGTGTCGTGCTCGGGCGCCTTGAGGTCGCCGCCGAACACCCGGCGCGCGAGCCGCGCCGCCGAGCGGAGCGCCACCCGGCGCGCCAGCCCCGCGGGCGAGACCTTGACCACGGTGCGCGCCGAGCGGCCGCCGGAGCGGGCGGCGTAGCGGGCGGCCCGCCGCCCCGCGTCGGCGAACACCAGGGGCGCGTCGGGGCGCCGGCTCACCAGCCGGATGACGCTCACCACCTCGTCCACGTCGACCGTGGCGTTCTTCTCCGCCGCGGTGCGGTAGCGCTGGATCTGCGCCGCCACGGTGGGGCTCAGGCCCAGCCGGCGCACCACGATCTCGGAGGCGAGCTCGTCGAGCCCGTCTTCCACGGGGGTGTCCAGGTTGCGAATCGCCTCGAGCAGGCTGAGCGGCAGGATCGCGGGAACGGCGGCAGGAGTAGGCACGGGATCGTGCCCCGCAAGCTAGCGGGTCCATTACATTCTTTCCATGGCCGAGCCGACCACCGCCGAGCGTCAGTTCGACGCCGAGGCGCTGCCCCATCTCGATGCGTTGTACCGGGTAGCGCTCCGGCTCACCGGCGACGCCAGCCAGGCCGAAGATCTGGTGCAGGACACCATGCTCAAGGCGTACCGCTCGTGGCGGCAGTACCGCCCTGGCACCAACGCCAAGGGGTGGCTGCTCACCATCCTGCGCAACACGTTCATCAACGACTACCGC
This sequence comes from Gemmatimonadales bacterium, assembly GCA_035688885.1. GTDB lineage: Bacteria > Gemmatimonadota > Gemmatimonadetes > Gemmatimonadales > GWC2-71-9 > CAVVWJ01. The sequence continues at coordinate 6,430 of DASSMN010000386.1, read as the reverse complement.
CGCCGGAAGCTCGAGCCCGTGGCCACCGACCTCGAGGCCATCGAGCCGCACGCCATCTACCGCAACATCGAGGAGGTGGACCCGGAGGGCGCCTTCTTCTCCCAGATCGTGGACGAGAAGGTGCTCGAGGCGGTGGACGCCCTGCCGCCCGAGTTCCGCGAGGTGCTGGTGCTGAGTGATATGGAAGGGATGAGTTACGCGGACATCGCGGAGGCGCTCCACATCCCGGTGGGGACGGTCAAGTCCCGGCTGTTTCGCGGCCGCCGGCTGCTCCAAGCGGCGCTGTACGAGTACGCGGTCGAGACCGGCATCATCCCGGCACGAAAGGGCGCACGATGAGTGACGCGATCGACTGCCGCGAGGCGCGTGACCGGCTGCAGGACTATCTGAAGGAAGAGCTCACCGTCGAGCGCGCCGCCCAGGTCGCGGCGCACCTCGAGCGCTGCCGCCACTGCTTCTCGCAGGCCAGGTTCGAGGAGAGCTTCCTGCTCATGCTCCGGATCAAGTCGCAGCGCACCTGTTGTCCCAACGCGCTCAAGGAGCGGATCCTGGAGGCGCTCCGCGCCGAGCGGGAGCCCGGCTGACCATCCTGGTGGCCGCGGCCGTCGCGGCCGCGGTGGCGCTGGCGGGGTGGCGGGCGGGGAGCCTCACCGGCGATGGCGCGGTGGCGGCAACGGTGGTGGGCACGCTGGTGCTGGCGGGAACCGGATGGGAGGGCGGCCTGGTGCTGGCCGCCTTTTTCGTCTCCAGCAGCGCCATCGGCCGGCTGCTGCCGGCGCCGGCCGGCGACGCGAAAGGCGAGCGGCGCGACCGGCACCAGGTGGTGGCCAACGGCGGCCCCGCGGCGCTGGCGGCGCTGGTGGGGAATTTCGATGCCGCACTCGCCCTCTGCATGGTGACGGGGAGTCTGGCCGCCGCCGCGGCGGACACCTGGGCCACCAGCGTGGGCGGTCTGAGTCCACGGGCGCCCAGACGTCTACTCTTGGGCGCCTCGGTGGCGCCGGGCACCAGCGGGGGCATGACCGCGGTCGGGACGCTCGGCGGGCTCGCGGGGGCGGCGCTGGTGGCCATCACCGGCGGCCTGGCCGGCGGCGGCGTCCGGCTCGCGGTGGTCGGAACGCTGGTAGGTTTCGCCGGGATGGTGGCCGACTCGGCGCTCGGCGCCGCGGCCCAGGGACGGTTCTACTGCCCCGCGTGCGACGCGGCCAGCGAGTGGCCGGTGCACCGGTGCGGGGCGCGGACCATCCGGAGAGGAGGCTTCGCATGGCTGGACAACGATGGAGTGAACCTGGCCGCGACGCTGTTCGCGGCTTTGCTCGCTGGCTTGGCGTGGCGCTGGTAGGCCTAGGCGTGGCGGCGGCCGGCTGCGGGAGCGACGCGACCGGTCCGGTCAACGATCGCCCGAACAGCGGCTTCCGCCCCGGCACGAGCAACCAGGGCGGCGGGCCGGCCGCGACGCTGGTGGGCACCTGGCAGGCGGTGGTCGTGCTCCAGGTCCCGGGCGACGTCCAGACCGTGACCACCACCTGGGCGTTCGCCGCCGACAGCACCTGTCGGGAGACCCGGGTCACCGGGTCGCTGGCGGAAGGATTCCCCCGCACGGCCGACCTCACCTGCACCTGGACCAGCAGCGACACCGCGATCACCGTGGTCTTTGCCGACGGCGGCACGATGGTGATGTCGTTCGCCTTCGACGCGCTCACCCCCGACCAGCTCCAGCTCGATGGCTTCCAGTACCAGCGGCAGAGCTGAGGCCGCCCCGCCGGTGGACGCGGTGGTGGTCGGCGCCGGGCCGGGCGGCAGCGCCGCCGCGGCCGTGCTGGCGCGCGCCGGCCACCGGGTGCTGCTGCTCGACCGCGCCGCCTTTCCCCGCCACAAGGCCTGCTCCGAGTACATGAGCCCCGAGACGGTCCGGCTGCTCGACCGGCTGGGCGTGATGCCCGGGCTCGACGCGGCCGGCGCGCCGCTCCACGGCACCACTCTCACGGCGCCGCGCGGGAGCCGGCTTCGCGGCCGCTTCGCGCTGGCGGGGTCGCCGCCGTTCCGGCCCACCGGGCTGTCGGTGGCCCGCCACGTTCTCGACCACGCGCTGGTGACGGCGGCGCGGGCGGCGGGCGCGGAGCTGCGGGAGCGGGCCACGGTGGAGGAGCTGCTGTACGACGGCGGCGCGGTGGCGGGCGTGCTGCTCCGGGACGCGGAGGGCCGGCGCCACGCGGTCCGGGCGCGGCTCACGGTAGGCGCGGACGGGCTGCGGTCGGTGGTGGCGCGGCGGATCGGCCGGCGGCGGCACGGCCGGCTTCGCCGCCTGGCGTTCGTGGCCCACGTGGACGGGGTCACGGACATGGAGGAATGCGCCGAGCTCCATGTGGGCCGCCAGGGATACGTGGGGCTCAACCGGATCGGCGGCGGCCGCACCAACGTATCACTGGTGGTGCCGGCGGCGCGCGCGGCTGACGCACGGGGGCGGGCTCAGGCGTTCTTTCTCGAGGCCCTCGAGGGTTTCACCGGCGTGGGCCGCCGGGTCGCGGCCGGCCGGCTGGCGCGCGAGGTGCTGGCCACCGGGCCGTTCGCGGCGTGGTCGAGCCGGGTCGCGGTGGACGGAGCCGCGCTGGTCGGCGACGCCGCCGACTTCTTCGATCCGTTCACCGGCGAGGGGATCTACAGTGCGCTGCTCGGTGCCACCCTGCTGGCCGACGCGGTCGGTCCCGCGCTTGCGGCGGGCCGACCGGTCACCGCGGCGGACCTGGCGGGCTACCGCCGGGCGCGGCGGCGCGCCTTTGCCGGCAAGTGGGCGGTCGAGCGGCTCATCGGCTATGGGATGCTGTTCCCGGCGCTGTTCGATCGAGCGGTGGCTCGGCTGGGCCGCCGCGCCGGCATGGCCGACACGCTGGTGGGCGTCACCGGCGACTTCGTGCCCGCCCGCCGGGTGCTCAACCCCGTGTTCCTCGCGAGGATGCTCATCTGACGCATCCCGCGGTGGACTCCGTCCGGTTCCGCCAGCTGCTGGGCCGGTTCGCCACCGGCGTCACCGTCCTCACCGTGAAGACCGGGGACGGGCGGCCGGCGGGGATGACCGCGAGCAGCCTCGCGTCGGTCTCGCTCGAGCCGCCGCTGGTGTCGGTGTGCGTGGACCACTCGGCGGAGCTGCACGACCTGATCGTCGCCGCGCCGGAGTTCGTGGTGAACGTGCTGGAGGCGGCGCAGGAGGAGCTGTCGCGCCGGTTCGCCGATCGCCACGAGGACCGGTTCGAGGGCGTGGGCTACCACCTGGGCCCGGAGGGGCGGATCCGGCTGGACGGCGCGCTGGCGCACATCGAGTGCGAGCGCTACGCGACCTATCCCGCGGGCGATCACACCATCATCATCGGCCGGGTGGTGGGGGGCGAGGTGCACGACGGCCACCCGCTTCTCTATTATCGCGGCGGCTACGCCGCGCTCGGATGACGGTGCCCGAGCCGCTGGAGCTGAGCCCGATCGGGGCCGAGCTGCTGGACGACCCGGCGGCCGATCCGGCGACGGTGGCCGCGTCGCTCCGGGACATCGCGCGGGCCAACCGGTGGTTCGGCGGCGCGGCGGCGGTGCGGCGCGGGCTGGATCGCGCGCTGGGCGACGTGCCGCGCGGCGCGACGCTGACGCTGGCCGACCTGGGCACCGGTCTGGGCGACCTGCCGCGCGCCGCCATGCGGTGGGCGGGGCGGCGGGGCGTGCGGCTCCAGGCCGTGGGCCTCGAGCGGAGCCGGGTCGCCGCGCGGCTGGCGGTGGCCGCGGGGGTGCCGTGCGCGGTGGGCTGCGCCGGCGCCACGCCGCTCCGCGACAAGTCGGTGGACCTGGTGCTGGTGAGCCAGGTGGCGCACCACCTGTCGGACGCATCGGCGGTGCGGCTGTTCCGCGAGTGCGACCGGGTGGCCCGGCGGGCGGTGGTGATCGCCGACCTCCGCCGCGGCCGGCTCGGGCCCCTGGCGTTCTGGGTGGGCGCGCGGGCGCTTCGATTCGACCCGGTGACCGTGGCCGACGGCATGACCTCGATCCGGCGGGGGTACACGACCGGCGAGCTCGAGGCCCTGCTGCGATCGGCGGGCGTGCGCGCCACGGTCGAGCGGCGGCCGGGCTACCGGCTGGTGGCCACCTGGCGGCCGGTGGGCGCCTGATGCGCACGGTGGACGCCACCCGCATGCGCGCGCCGGCCGAGCGGGTGCTCGAGGCCGCGGTGGACGTGGAGCGCTGGCCCGCGCTGCTGCCGCACTACCGCTGGGTGCGGAAGCTCGAGCGGAACGGCGACGGCGGGCTGGTCGAGATGGCCGCGTGGCGGCCCTTCGGCCCGCTCAAGTACCCCACCTGGTGGGTGTCGGAGATGTGGGTCGATCGGGCCAGGCCCGCGGTGCATTACCGCCACGTGCGCGGGATCACCACGGGAATGGATGTGGTATGGCAGATAGCACCGGTAGGTGACGAGACCGACGTGACCATCGTGCACGAGTGGAGCGGGCCCGGCTGGCCCCTCATCGGCGGCGCCGCGGCCTCGTGGGTGATCGGACCGGTATTCATCCACGGCATCGCATCGCGGACCCTGGCCGGCATCCGGCGCGCGGTGGAGAGGGCGACATGAGCGGCAACGGCAGCAGCAACGGCAGCGGCAACGGTCGGCGGGTGGTGGTCACGGGCATCGGCGCCATCACGCCGATCGGGCTCGGGGTCGAGGGGCTGTGGGACGGGCTCCGGCGGCGAACCTCGGCCGTCCGGTGCATCACGCGATTCGATCCCACCGTGTTCAAGTCGCGCATCGCGGGCGAGGTGCCCGATTTCTCGCCCGGCGATCACATCGAGGAGCGCCGCGCGCGGCGGCTGGACCGCTACTCCCAGTTCTCGATCGCGGCCACCCGCATGGCCCTGGCCGACGCGGAGCTGGACCTCGCGGGCGAAGATCGCGACCGGGTGGGGGCGATGATGGGCACCGCGCTGGGCGGCGTGGCCCACGGCGAGCGGAACTATCACGCCTTTCTCACCGAGGGCCCGCGGGCGGTGGACCCGGCGCTGGCGCTCACGGTGTTCGCCGGCGCGGCGAGCTGCAACATCGCCATCGAGTTCGGCTGCACCGGGCCCAACTCCACCAACGGGATGAGCTGCGCGTCGGGGGCGATCGCCATCGGCGACGGGTTCCGCGCCATCGTCCGGGGCGACGCCGACGTCATGATCGCCGGCGGGGCGGAGGCGCCGCTGGCCCCGCTCTGCTTCGGCGCGTTTGCCATCATCCGCGCCATGAGCACCCGCAACGACGATCCGACGCACGCGAGCCGCCCGTTCGACGCGGGCCGCGACGGCTTCGTGATGGCGGAGGGCGCGGCGGTGCTGGTGCTGGAGGAGCGCGGCCGGGCGCTGGCGCGCGGCGCGCCGATCTACGCGGAGGTGTGCGGCTACGGCCTCACCAACGACGCGCACCACATGACCGCGCCCCGCCCCGACGGCACCCAGGCCGCCCGCGCGATGCGGAACGCGCTGGCCGAAGCGCACGTGGCGCCGGGCGAGGTGGGCTACATCAACGCGCACGGCTCGTCGACCCCGCTCAACGACCCGACCGAGACCTCCTCGATCAAGCAGGTGTTCGGCGAGGCGGCCTACCGGGTCCCGCTCAGCGGCACCAAGGGCTACTACGGGCACGCGCTGGGGGCGAGCGGCGCCATCGAGGCCGCCATCTGCGCGCTGGCGGCCCGCCGGCGGTGGCTGCCGCCCACGGTCAACCTGGAGACGCCCGATCCCGCCTGCGACCTGCCCATGGTGGTGGGCGAGGGCCGGGACCTGGCGCCCGACATTCTGCTCAGCAATTCCTTCGGCTTCGGGGGCATCAACGCGGCGCTGGTGTTTCGGCGCGCGGACGCCTAGATTCGCGCCCGACCCTTCCTCGAATAAGGATCGCTGATGCCTTCGCTCCTGCGCCGCTCGATTGCGGAAGCCCTCGGCACGTTCGCCCTCGTCTTCATCGGGGTGGGCTCGGTCGCCGCCAAGTATTACCCGGACGCCAACTACGGGGTGTACGGCATCGCGACCGCCCACGCCCTGGTGCTGTCCGTCATGATCACGGCCACGATGGCCATCTCGGGCGGGCACCTGAACCCGGCGGTCACCATCGGGCTCCTGGTGGCGCGGCGGACCACCGCCCAGACGGCGGTCGGCTACATCATCGCCCAGCTCATCGGCGGCGTGCTGGGCGCGCTGGCAGTAAAGGCGATCTTCCCCCTCGGCGTCACTCGGCCGATCGCGCTGGGCACGCCGGCCATCGCCAGCAACATCCAGCTCGGCCAGGCCATCGGGCTGGAGGCCATTCTGACGTTCTTCCTGGTGTCGGCCGTGTTCGGCACCTGCGTCAACTCAGAGGCGCCCAAGGTGGGCGGGTTCGGGGTGGGGCTGGTGCTGTGGTTCGACATCATCGTGGGCG
>DASSMN010000040.1:0-4585 GCA_035688885.1 Gemmatimonadales bacterium | reverse complement strand
CGCGGGACGCCGGCGAGCGGCAGTCGGCGAGATCGCGCTGGCGGGCGCGGCTCCTGTCACTTCTCATCCAGTCGCTCCCCGCGCTGTTCCCCATCGGCTTTGCCATCTTTCTGCTCACCTCGGTGGCCCCGGATGCCGGATCAGGTCAGGCCCTCGGCTTCGTGAACGTCATGGCGCTGGTGTTCGGCGGCGCCGGTGCGGCGGTCATCGCCTATGCCTGGTGGGACACGCGGCGCTACATGGTGCCCCGGCAGACCAGTGTCACCCTCGCGTTCGACTTCAGCCCGGATATCTCCAACCTGCTGGATCGGAGCCAGCGCCGGATCTACGCGATGCGGGACCCCGCCTTTGCCGAGGCGTTCACCGCGCTCAATCGGGATCGCGTGTGGCAGCCGGATCCGGCCGCCCAACGCGCGGAGCTGCGGGTGTGGATCGTGTGCGGGGTGTTCCTCGCGATCGCCGCGCTGGCGGCGGCGCTGCTCAATCGGTAGTTCCTGGCGATCGCACGTTCCTGGCCCGGAGGTGAGACCACGCAGCTGCGGTCGGGTGGGTGGCTCAAGAGGCCGACCCAGCCGTGACTCACGACACCGAAAGCAGGTGCTCGGGGGGCTACCCTACCGCCGCGTGCTCAGGCGCCCTACTCGAGCGATTGGAGTGCATCATGAAAGGCGTAGTCTACCGGGGTCCGCGCGACGTGCGCGTGGAAGACGTCCCCGACGCGAAGATCGATTGGCCCACCGACGTGCTCGTCCGGATCACCTCCACCAACATCTGCGGCTCCGACCTCCACATGTACGAGGGCCGTACCGACCTCGAGGCCGGGATGGTCATCGGCCACGAGAATCTGGGGCAGGTGATCGAGGTCGGGAGCGCCGTCAAGCGCATCAAGAAGGGTGATTGGGTCTGCATGCCCTTCAACGTGGCCTGCGGCTACTGCCGCAACTGCGAGCGCGGGTTCACGGGGTTCTGCCTGTCGATGAATCCCGACCCCAAGACCGCGGGCGCGGCCTACGGCTATGCGGGCATGGGCCCGTACCGCGGCGGTCAGGCCGAGCTGCTCACCGTGCCGTATGGCGACTTCAACTGTCTCCGGCTCCACGACGACGCCGAGGAGAAGGAGACCGATTACGTGATGCTGGCCGACATCTGGCCTACCGGCTGGCACGCGACCGAGCTGGCCGGGGTCCGGCCGGGCGAGACCGTGGTGGTCTACGGTTGCGGGCCGGTGGGGCTCATGGCCGCCTACTCGGCGATCGTGAAGGGGGCGGCGCAGGTGTACAGCGTGGACCGGCACCCCGACCGACTCAAGCTGGCCCAGTCGATCGGCGCGATCCCCATCGACGACTCGAAGGACGATCCGGTCGAGGCGGTCATGGAGCTGACCCACGGCCTGGGCGCCGATCGCGGCTGCGAGTGCGTAGGCTGGCAGGCGCACGACCCGCAGGGCCACGAGCATCCCAACATGACCCTGAACAAGCTGTTCCAATCGGTGCGGGCCACCGGCGGGGTCGGCATCATTGGCGTGTTCACCCAGGATCCCAAGAGCCCCGACCCGCTACTCAAGGAAGGGGAGCTGGCGCTCGACATCGCGACTTTCTTCGAGAAGGGACTCCACGCCGGCAGCGGCCAGGCCGACGTGAAGCGGTACAACCGGTACCTGCGCGACCTGATTCATGACGACCGTGCGGCGCCATCGTTCCTGGTGTCGCAGGAGCTGCCTCTGGACCAGGCCCCGGAGGCCTACCAGCACTTCGACGCCAGGGAGAAGGGGTGGACCAAAGTCATCCTGCATCCGGGCGTCACGGCCGAGCGGAAGCCGCGGGCGCGGCAGCCGGAGGTGGCCAGCGTGAGCAAACCGCCCTCGCGCTCGGGGCGAGCGACCGCGGGAAAGCGCTGAGCCGGATTACCCTGGCAAGATCAACCAGTAGCGGGCAGGAGGATGCCCGTGGGCCGAAGCCCACGGGCGACGCCAGGGTGAACCCCCAGCGGGATGGAATCCTGCAATGTCTACTGCCCGCTCGATGCGCTGGCCGTAACGTCCGCGCCCACCGCGCCCGCCGCCTGCGCCGCCAGCGACTGATACCGCTGCATGTCCGGCAGCAGTGCCGCGGCCAACTGCTTGAGCGACTGCACCCGTCCGCCCTTGGCCTCGACGGCGAACAGCCCGGCGGCTTCGTCGTGCCGGCCCACCATTTCGGCGATGTAGTTCTTGTCGAACGATGACTTACCCATGGACTTGAAGCGCTCGACGGTCTGCTGGTGCTGACGCAGCAGGACCGGATGAGGATAGGCCGCCTGCCTGGCCGCGGTGGCGAGCTGCTCGTTCACCTTCGAATAATCCGCCAGCATCCGCTTGCCGAAGTCCCGCACCACCTCGCTCGAGCCCTTCTCCTGCGCCAGCTTGCCGAGCTTCACCTGGAGCAGGCCGAGGCTCATCGTCGTCTGGATGAAGTTGCTGTCCGACGCCAACCCCGTGTGCTGTGCGGCGGTCTGCGCGGGGGCCGGCGTGACGTTGGCCAGGGAGTTGAGTGCCAGACAGAGAATCGCTGCGGAAGGCAGGAACCGGACGCCCATGATCTGATCCTTTCAGGTTGTGCCGAACGAGTCGACCGCTGTAGGGGCAGATCATAGGGTGCGCGCGCGGGCGCAACCACTCCCGCTGGAAGGGTTGGACCCCTGTCCATGGTCAGGGGTGGCGCTAGAACCTCGAGGAGAGAACGTGGGCGGAGCGGGATGAGGGCGAGCCCGCCCGAGAATTCAGCGACCAGCAGGGGACTGGCGCGGCGCTGCCGTGCCCGTCCCCGCTCGCGGGCCGCAGGCGGCGAGGAACGCCGCCTGGTGGCGCTCGAGGCCGGCGATGGGAAATTCGGCGGTGGTCTTGTAGGATCCAGCGCCGTCGGCGTAACGGACGGTCGCGTGGCGGTGGCCGCGCAAGAGCGCCAGGAGGCTGTCCTGACTGATGCTAAGCAGCACCTTGCCCCCGGTGCTGGTCGTGCCCGCGAAGCCCTTGAGTTTGCGGGGCGGCGCGCTGTCCACGCTCATCCGAAGGTCCGTGCTGCCCTGCCGCAGGGCCTGGTCGGTCATGATGGCGACCGTTGCATTGTCACCGAAGCAATCGAGGCTGAGGACCACGGAGTGCGACGGCGCCTCGCCCTCCGGCCCCTCCTTCCCGTCGGCCCGAAGCGACGCCGATACCTGGCTGCCCGCTGCACCCGCACGAACGCTGTCCACCCGCATGGTCCAGTCGCCGCCGGCGTCTCGTCCGCCACAGGCGGCCACGAGGAGAGCGGCCAGCCCGAGAGCGCACCGAACGACGTGGGTGGGCTCAACAGCGGCGCGGTTCGTCATGGTACAGAGCATGATAACCAGATGCTGTCGCGCCGGCCGGTCGCTGGATGGCTGGCGACATCACCGGCTGCGCGGCTCGCTGTTCTTCCGAGCCCGCGGTTCCCCCTCTGACACTTTGCCGTGACCGGCTACATGCGTTTCCTCTCGCCGACCCTCCTGCTCTTCATCGCGTTCACTCCGTGGCTCCGGGCGCAGACCGACTCCGCGGGCTCCACCTTGGCGGGCCTCAGCAATCATGGCCGGACGCCCGACCGCCCCTACGTTACCGCCGGCGACCGCGCCTACCTGATCGGCACGCAGGACGGGAACTTCCCCGACATGGGCGGGCACGTGCCCGGCGAGATGGGCGGGCTGTGGCTGCACCCGATCAAGCTGATCGACGGGTTTCGGGCGACCGTCACCGATTCCTCCACTGGCCGGACAACTGCCCTCTCGTCGGCGCTCGAGTTCGTCAACTACCCCTACGGCAATCGGCTGCGCTACGGACCGGTGCTGGACAGCCTCGAGGTCGAGCGGTTCCAGTTCAGTCCCGACGGCCGTCAGGGTGTGGTCGTTCAGTACATCTTCCGGAATCTCGGTGGCGGCGAGAGAGTGGTCGGTCTGGAGTTCGCGGTCAAAACCGACCTGCTGCCGGTGTGGTACTCGGAGCACCTCGGTATCCGCGACGCGCCGGATGTCGCCAGCTGGCGGCCGCGGGAGGCGGTCTACGTCGCGCGGGACCGCCGGCATCCGTGGTTCGCCGTGTGGGGCGCCGGCACCTCGATCGCGGCATCGCCGGTGCTGCACCCCGATTCGATCCGGAGCCGAGGCCGGGGCGTCACCGCCGCCACCGAGTACCATGTGTCGGTCGCCCCCCACGACTCCGCGACGCTCACCTTCGTCCTCGCGGGCTCGGACCGGAGCGAGCGCGACGCGCTCGCGAGCTACCACGGCATCGCGCGCGATCACGAGCGCCTCCTCGAGCAGCAGCGCCGGAACTATGCTGCCCTGCTCGACCACGCGCGCATCATCATTCCCGACCAGAAGCTCCAGCAGGTGTACGACTGGGTGCGGGTCAACACCGAGTGGACCGTGCGCGACGTGCCCGGGATCGGCCGCGGCGTGGGTGCGGGGCTCATGGAGTACCCCTGGTGGTTCGGCACCGAGACCTACACCCTCCAGGCCCTCACCGCCTCGGGCGACGCTGACCTGGCCAAGGCCACACTCCGCCTGCTCGAGCGGCAGTCCATGAAAGCCA
>DASSMN010000053.1:0-3101 GCA_035688885.1 Gemmatimonadales bacterium | reverse complement strand
GGCCCACGGCGTGATGTTCGAGCCCACCCTCGACGCCACTCGCCACAGCGTCGCCAGCTACGATGCGCGCATTCGTCACGTGCCCTCGATTCAGGAGGACTACGTGCGGGCGGCCGCAGCGTTCGGGATAGAGGTAACCCGCCAGGCGGTGAAGCACGGGGTGCGCATCAGCGCCGGCACCGATCACGTGGCGTATGGTCCCGTCGGCGACCGCGCCTCCTTGCTGGACGAGCTCCGGCTGTACGTCGACTCCATCGGACTGTCTCCGACCGCGGCCTTGCTGGCGGCCACCCGCGATGCGGCCCGCGCCATCGGCGGGACTCCGGGCCGTCAGGTCGGCACCATCGCGGCCGGCCACTATGCCGACCTCGTGCTCGTGAGCAAGAACCCGCTCGAGAGCATCGACAACCTGGAGGCGGTCGAGTGGGTCATGCGGGGGGGCAAGATGTGGCGGCCGGGGCAGCTCCGCAGCGGCATCGCGATGAAGTGATGGAGGAGAAGAGGCCGGCAAGACCACAGGGCGAAGGGCGCGTGGCAGAGCCACCCGTCTTTCGCCCTGTCGCAGTTTCGTCCAATCGCCTTATCGGCCTGTCACCACCGGCAGTGCCGTATTCTCCGCCCACTCCGTCCACGATCCCACATAGATCCGAACCCGGGGATACCCCAGGAGATATCGCAGCGTGAAGTAGACGTGGCTCGCCTCGGTGGCGCTGTTGCAGTAGGCGATGATGTCCCGCTCGGGAGTGATTCCCTGAGCCGCATAGGCCTGCCGAAGCTGGTCGAGCGGCTTCCACACGTGGCCGAACCCCTCCTGCGTCAGATCGTCCTGCCAATAGTGGTTGATCGACCCCGGGATGTGGCCGTGCCGCATCTGGGCACCGGCGGCGCCGGCGTACTGGTCGGCGGGCCTGGCATCCACCAGCACGCCACCGTGGCGCATGGCAGCCTGCACGTCGGCCAGCGATGCCGCTTCGGGCCGGAACGGTCGATCAGGGAAGCTTGTCGCCGCGAGGCGGGGATACGGCTGCACTACCGGCCGCTGCTCCAACTGCCATTTGAAGAAGCCGCCGTCGAGGACGAAGACCTCGGGGTGACCGAAGCCCGCCAGCAGCCACGCCACGAAGGTGGCATCGATGTTGTGCGACTCGCCCGCACTGTAAATGACCACCGGCTCGTCGAAGGCGATGCCCAGCCGTCCGAACAGCTCGCGGTAGGCTCCAGCGGAGAGCAATCGGGTGGGAATCCCCCCTTCGCTCGCGCGTACCGTTTCCGTGTTGAGATACTCGGCGCCGGGCAGGTGCCCCTTGAGGTAGGTGAACACGTCGGTGCGCACGTCGAGCACCACCACCGGCCGATGCTGCTGCCAGCGCGCCAGCGTGTCGGTGGAGATGAGTCGGGGAAAGGAGCCCGGCGCCGGTGCCGCGCCCGCACTCGGGGGCGCGCTCGACGGTGTCGTGCACGCCAGCCCCCCGCACAGCATGACCGCCCACGCGCAGGTCGGTTTCACGGCAGGGAATCCGAGAGACCCATGTAGGCATGCTCCTCTTCGACGTAGACCCGCGCCGCGTTGCGGCGGCGCCGGGAGTCGAGCGAAACGGGGCGATTCTGGTCGGGCGGCGGCAGCGGGGCCAGCGCTCGTTGCATGGGGACGCCGTGCTCCACGGCTGTCCGCATGTCGCGCTCGAGTGCCGTGATGTACTCCCGGGTTCGTTGCACGAGCGCGGCCGGCTGCCGGGGAATCGCGCCGTGCCCGGGTACCACCACGGCGGGGCGGAGCTGGTCGATGGCGTCCAGGCACCGCCTGAGCGCGGCGGCGCTTCCGTCCACCACCATCGTCACGCCGTCCTCAACCAGGAGGTCACCGGCGAACAGGACCCGTTCCGCCGGGAGCCACACCATGAGGTCCCCCGCCGTATGGCCCGCGCCCGGGTGGGTGATTACGATCGAGCGCCCGCCCAGGGTGAGCGTGTCACTGGCCGAGACCGGACGGTCGGCGGAATCGGCGAACTGGAACCCACGCATGGCGTCCAGGCCGACGACCCGGACCCAATCCGCCACCAGGGCATCGGGTCCGGCCTCGCTCGCGAGGGTGCGGGCATCGGGATGGGCGATGACCCGTGCCCCCGCCCGCCGGAACACTACCGCTCCGAAGGTGTGGTCGGGATGGTGATGGGTGAGCACCAGCCAAAGGATCGGCTGGCGCGTGACGCCGCGAATGGTCCGGAGCAGCGCCTCGCCTTCCCGTGGCGAGGCGAGCGCGTCCACCACCACCACGCCCTCGTCGGTAACGATGAAGCCCGCATTGGGTCGCCCCTCGGAGCCTCGGCCCGTGTCACCGAGGACCGCGTACACGCCCGGTGCCAGGCGCCGGGCGACATAGGGCGGCGACAGCGAATCGGCCGCGGGCGACGCGGTCAGCCAGGGAAGGACAGCGAGCAGGGTGAGGAGAGTCAAGACGGCGCGGTGCGAAGTCGCCCGGCCCGGGGAGCTACGCGGCAGCGAACGTGATGTTGACCGATTGGCGGTAGACCCCACCCTTGTTGTCGCTCCAGACTATGGCGAGCGGGGCTTCTTTGTCGGCCGTCAGGCTGAAGCTCACGATCGGGTCCTTGCTCACACCCGACGTCCACTCGAACCGAGCGACCTGCTCATCGCCATAGGTGATCACGACGCCCTGGATGAAGTAGGCCGGGATCGGCTGGCCGTCGGCGGTGCGGAAGAAGCCGGTGTCCATCGGGTGCACGATGATCGCGCTCACCGTGATGAGGTCGCCGCGGCTGATGCGGTCCGGGATCCGGATGCGCGCGTCGCCGATCGCCATCAGCCGCACCCGTTGAGCGAGACGATCACGTGAGCGTAGTTGGCCCACACGTCGCCGGTCGAGGTCTCGAGAATGGCCCGGACCCAGGTGGTCCGCTTCATCTTGATGCGGGTCTGGATGGCCAGCGAGCCGATGGCCGGCGTCAGGTGATAGGCGGCCAGGTGGGGATCGGGATTGTGATCCACGATGAGGTGGACGGCCTTGATGTAGTTGTCGGGCTTCATCGGCAGCGGACTCTCGATGATCACCGGCACGATACGGCCGTCTTCCGCCACGGCGG
>DASSMN010000089.1:0-6792 GCA_035688885.1 Gemmatimonadales bacterium | reverse complement strand
GACGCGACGGCGTGCCGGCGCACGTTGGTCAGCGCCTCCTGGAGCGCGCGGAACAGCGCCAGCTCGGCGTCCTTGGACAGCGGCGGCAGCGCCGCCGGCGCGACCAGCGCGATCTCGATCTCGCCCTGCGCGCCGAAGTCGGCGACCAGCGAGCGCAGCGCCGGGAGGAGGCCCAGATCGTCGAGCAGCGAGGGCCGGAGATCGTTGGTCACGCTGCGGATGCTCCGAATGCCGGTGTCGATGAGCTCGAGCGCCCGGTCCAGGCGCCCGGCCTGCGCCGGCGCGGCGCCGTCGCGGAGCACTCCGAGCTCCATCTTGACCGCGGAGAACACCTGCGCCGTCTCGTCGTGCAGCTCCCGCGAGAGCCGGCGGCGCTCCTCCTCGTGCTGCTGCACCATCCGGGCGGACAGCCGCGCGAGCTCCACCGTGCGGTCGTGCAGCCGGGTGTAGAGGTCCGCGTTCTCGAGCGCGGCCCCGACCTGCTGGCCGAGCGCGAGGAGGAAGCGGTCGTCGAGCGCGGTGAAGGGATCTCGGGCCTCGCCTACCAGGACCAGCGCGCCGATCACGAGATCGCGGCGAAAGAGCGGCAGCACCGCCGCGTACGGAAACGCGGGCGCGCCCGGCTCGCGCCAGTTGCCGGTGAGCTGCGGCCGGCCGGTCTCGAGCGCGCGGGCCAGCACGGCGGCCTCGTCGGCGTCGAGCGCCTCGCCGCGATGCTGGCACACGCCGGCCCCGCGCACCAGCCGCGGCCGGCCGTCCTCAGAGAGGTAGAGCGCGCTCCCTCGCACCGCGGGCAGCGTGAGCGGCCGGGCCAGCAGCGCGGTGAGCACGTCGGGCTCGCCGCTGGCATTCTGGAGGTCGCCCGAGAGCGCCGAGAGCGCGCTCAACCCCCGGCGGAGATCGTCGAGCACCAGGAGCAGGATGCCGGCGCCGGCGGCCAGCGCGAAGAGGATGTCGAGGTAATAACCCCACGGTGCCCACGTGCCGCGCGCCCGAAGAAACGGATAGTCGAGATGGTGGAGACCCCAGAGGGCGAACGCCACGGCCAGCACCGCTGCCCCGGTTGAGCCCACCCGCCGGCGGTACTGCAGGAACACCCATCCGGTCCAGAGCGTGGCCAGGCTCAGGAACAGCACCGCCGGCCCGGCCGCCCAGAGGAAGTGGTCCAGCCGGTAGATGGCCACGTAGGACCAGACCGGCGGGAACAGGATGATGGCGAGATACCAGTTTCGCCACCGCACCCGCTGTGAGAACACCAGCGCCGCATACAGCAGCGCGAGCGCGGTCCACCCCGTCACGACCTGGTGCCAGTAGAGCCAGATCCACTGGCCGGTGAGCATGAAGCTGGTGATCGCGCCGACCCGCAGCAGGTACAGTCCCCACGCGACCGCCCACCAGGCGAAATACGGCTTGCGATAGCGCCCGAACAGGAACGCGCACAGCACGCCCAGCGCCGCGGTGATGGCAGCCTGGAGCAGGGCGGCGTCGAGCTCGATGGCGGTGGTCGGCGGTATGGGGCCCTGGAGCACAGGGGAAACAAAGGCGGAAAGGCGGAAAGACGGAAGGAGGAAGAAGACGGAAAGACGGGAAGACGGAAAGACGGAAGGACCAGCACACCCGCTCCGGCTCACGTAACTGCGACCGGTGTGCTGGTCCTTCCGTCCTTCCGTCTTCCCGTCTTTCCGTCCCCTCAATACCACCCGATCGGCTTCTCGTCCAGATTGATGAACACCTGCTTGGTCTCGAGATACTCTTCCACGCCCCAGTGTCCCAGCTCCCGGCCGAAGCCCGACGCCTTGTAGCCGCCCCAAGGGGCTTCGACGAAGGTCGGCTGCATGTGGTTGACCCACACGATGCCGGCCTCGAGCGCCTTCACCACCCGGAACGCCTTGAAGATGTCGCGAGTCCAGACCGCGGCGGCCAGCCCGTACGGGGTGGCGTTGGCGATCCGGATGGCGTCGGCCTCGTCGGTGAACGGAATGACGCTCATGACCGGCCCGAAGATCTCTTCCTGCGCGATCTTCGCCGAGTTGTCCACGTCGTAGAAGATGGTGGGCTCGACGTACCAGCCCTTGTCGAACCGCTTGGGCGTTCCGCCGCCCGCGGCCACCTTGGCCTCGCCGCGGCCCACCTTGAGGTAGCCGGCCACCCGGTCGCGCTGCTCCTGGCTCACCAGCGGCCCCATCTTGGTCTCGCGCTCGAGCCCGGGGCCGAGCCGGATGGTCTTGGCCTTGGCGGCCGCCGCGTCCACGAACTTCTTGTAGATGTTCTTCTGCACGAGCACGCGGCTGCCGGCGGAGCACACCTCGCCCTGATTCACGAAGGTGCCGAACAGGGCGCCGTCCACCGCGTTCTCGAAGTCGGCGTCGCTGAAAAAGATGTTGGGCGACTTGCCGCCCAGCTCGAGCGACACCCGCTTGAGCTGATCGGCCGCGTTTCGCATGATGAGCTTGCCGACCTCGGCGCTGCCGGTGAAGGCGATCTTGCGCACGTCGCGATGCGCCACCAGCGGCGCGCCGGCGCCGGGCCCGTCGCCGGTCACCACGTTCACGACACCTGCCGGGATCCCCACCGCCTCGAAGTCCTCCGCCAGCTTGAGCAGGGTGAGCGGGGTCTGCTCCGCCGGCTTGATCACGACGGTGCAGCCCGCGGCCAGCGCGGGCGCGATTTTCCAGGCCGCCATGAGGAGCGGATAGTTCCACGGAATGATCTGCCCGGCGACACCCACCGGCTCGCGCATGGCGAACGCCACCGCCTCCGCGGGCACCGGCAGCACCTCGCCGTTGATCTTGGTGGCCAGGCCGCCGTAGTACTCGAAGCAGGTGGCCGCGTCGTCCATGTCGTACTCGGACTCGACAATGGGCTTGCCCGAGTTGATGGTCTCGAGCTCCGCCAGCTCGCTCCGGCGGGCCCGGATCCGCTCGGCCAGTCGGAACAGGACCCGGCCCCGCTCCTGCGCCGTGACGCCCTTCCAGCCACCCTCGTAGAAGGCGCGATGCGCCGCCTTCACCGCGCGGTCGATGTCGGCCGCGCCCGCGGCCGGCACCTTGGCGATCACGCCTTCGGTGGACGGATCGTAGACGTCGAACGTCTTGCCGTCCTTGGCACCGACGAACTTGCCGTCGATGTACATCTGGTACGAGGCAACCTCGGACTTCCGGGCCTTGCCTCGCGCCGTGGCCGTGCTGGTCATGGCCGACTCTCCTGTTGGTTGCCGGGATTTCCCGTCAATCTACCACGAAAAAGGACGGGTGGACGGAAAGACGGAAGGACGGAAGGACCGGCACACCGGGTCAGGGCACCGAAGCAGGCGTGGTGTGCCGGTCCTTCCGTCCTTCCGTCTTTCCGTCCTTCCGTCCTCTACCCTTACGCCGCCACGATCTCCCGCGAGGACCGGAGCCTCACCTTCGGCACCTCGCCACGCGCCGTGTCGTCGCGCACGTGCCACGGCATGCCCTCGCGCGCCAACCGCTCCAGGAACGGATCCGGATCGAGCTCCTCCGGCGAGCGGACGCCCGGCCGGTGCCAGCGGCCCTCGTGGATCAGCCGCGCGGCGATCACCGGCGGAATGCCGGTCTGGTATGCCGTCGCCTGGACCCCCAGCTCGGCGAATACGGTCTCGTGGTCGGCCACGTTGTAGATGTAGAAGTTGCGCTCCTCGCCGTCCTTCGTGCCCCGCGCCAGTATGCCGACGCAGGTCTGGCCGCGCATCCGTCCGGCCAGGTCCTTGGGGTCGGGCAGCAGCGACACCACCACGTCGCGCGGCACCACCGAGGTCTCGCCCACGCGGATGCGATCCTTGCCCGACAGGCCCAGGCGCTGCATGACCCGCAGCGTCTCGATGGTCGCGTCGTCCATGCAGAGCTTGAAATCCACCAGCCTGGCGCTGGGGAAGAAGCGCGGCAGGGTGCGCGACTCCTCGTGGTCCACGTAGTAGCAGTTGAGCACCCCGAGCTCCGGAAAGTCGAACGGCTCGAAGCCGGTGAGCGGCTGCTCGAGGTGATAGCGACCGTCGCGGTACGACATGGCCTTGCACAGGCACTCGTCGATGAAGACCCACGGGCTGAAGGCCGCCACGAATCCGTGGTGCCCCTGGCACACGGAGTTGTCGCCGTCGCGCACGTGGAGCTGGGTGACCTGGTCGAGCAGGTGCTTGGCGGCGTAGGCGGCGTAGACGTTGGTGGTGCCGGGGTCGGCGCCCATGCCCAGCAGGGCCATCCGGCCGGCGGCCTTGAACTCGGCGTCGAGCGCGAACTGGTCATCCAGCTTGGGGATGCCGTCGTCGTCGGTGCCGCCGCTGGCCAAGTCGATGTAGTCCACGCCGGCCTCGAGGCAGGCGCGCATCACGACCAGGTTGGTGGCGGGCAGCGCCGCGTTCAGGACGATGGTGGTGCCGGTCTCGCGGATAGCGTTGGCCACCGCGGCCCGGTCGCCGGCGTCGAGCCGGCGGAAGGAGACTCGAGGATCAGCCAGTCGGTCCGCAAGGAGGGAGGCGCGGGCGGACACCGCGTCGGCGATGACGAGCTGCTCGAGCATCGCGTCCTGCACGAATTTGAGGGCGGACACGGTCCCCACCGCGCCGGCGCCCAACATCAAGACTTTCACAAACTCCTCTTTTCACTGTTGGTGCGGCACTCGGTCTGGGTGCAGGGGGACCCGATCCAAGGTCGGCCTGCGCCCTCGCCCCCGCCGCTGATGGGGGCTCACAGCTCAAGGAGAAGGTCAGCTGTGAGAGTGGACCCTCCGCTTGGTCGGAGGATGCAAACACGCCGGTCCCACGTGGGGTGGCGTAGAGCCATTCTAGCCCTCGCCCCCCACCCTTTGTCCAGCCCCCCGAAAGGTGTCGGGTCGGGCATCACCAAAGGACCCAGCGGACATACGGCTGTCAACACGATGGCGAGCCACTACTTAGTGGTCCGCATACAGCGGCGGGGAATATTTATGACGAGGTGAGGTCCCACAGATTCGGTCGTCGTACGACATCGGGTCGGCGGCACGACTTCTCCCGAGTGACCGGGGCCGAACTCGACTGGCGAGTCACTTACCCGCGCGGTTCCTCGCGCATCAAGCGCGCCCAGACCACGATGACCACGACGCTCAGCGCGAAGATCACTGTCGCCGCGGCGTTGACCTCGGGCGTGATGCCCCGCCGCAGCAGTCCCCAGATCTGCAGCGGCAGCGTGTTCTGCCGCCCGATCAGGAAGAACGTCACCGCGATCTCGTCCAGGCTCAGCGTGAACACCAGCAGCCCGGCGCCCAGCACCGCGGTGCGGATGTTGGGGAAGGTGACGTAACGGAAGGTCTGCCACTCGTTGGCGTACAGGTCCTGGCTGGCCTCCTCCTGCGCCCGGTCGAGCCGCTGGAGCCGCGCGAACACCTGGGTGATCACCACCGACGTGAGCGCGGCCGCGTGGCCCAGCACCACCGGCCAGCCGGGGATGAGCGGAAACCCGCTCGAGAGGCCCAGGCCGACAAAGCTGAAAAAGGTGAGCAGCGAAACGCCCGTGATGATGCCCGGCAGGATGAGCGGCAGCAGCACCAGCCGGCGGAACGCGGTCTTCCCGGGAAACTCGTAGCGGTCGAGCACGAAGGCGCCGGGCACCCCGATGACCAGGGCGATCGCCACCGCCAGCAGCGCGAGCTTGAGGCTCGCCAGCGCCGCCTCGATCATGCCGCGGTCCTGCGACAGCGCCGCGAACCACCGCAGCGTGCCGAACCGGAAGGGCCACGCGATGATCGAGGCGTCGTGAAAGGCGTACAGGATGACGACGACCAGCGGGAGGTAGATGAAAGCGAACACCAGCGCACCGGTAACCCAGAGAGCGGCGGTCAGGCGATCGGAGGGCTGGACGGTCGGTGGGTCTGGCCGGAAGGCCGGCGGGACCGGCTCCTGATCCGTCGGCCCGCCGACCGCCCCTGACGGTCCCACCGTCATACCCGCCCCGTCATGCCCACCTCGCGCCGGTCGCGCGAGGCCGCCGACTCGCCGGCGTAGTTCATCGCCCGCTCCACCCGAGTCGAGAGCCACAGCAGCGAGATCGTGAGCACCAGCACCACCATCGAGACCGCCGCGCCCAGCGGCCAGTTGTAGGCCACGCCGAACAGGCTCCAGACCAGGTTGCTCACCATGAGCGCGCTGTCGTTCCCGCCCAGGAGCTGGGGGGCGAGGAAGTCGCCCATGCTGAGCACGAAGGCGAAGGTCGAGCCGGCGAGGACGCCCGGCAGGGAGAGCGGCAGCACGATGCGGCGGAAGGTCTGCCACCGGCTGGCGTAGAGATCCTGGCTGGCTTCCTTGAGCGCCGGCGGGATGGCCTCCAGCACCGCGTAGATCGGCATCAGCGTGAACGGGGTGTAGATGTGGGTCAGCGCGAGGATCACCGCCCACCGGCTGTAGAGCAGAAACGTGAGCGGTTGGTCGATCAAGCCGGCCGACATGAGCAGCCCGTTGAGGATCCCGGACTGACCCAGGATGATCTTCCACGCATAGGCCCGCACCAGGTAGCTCACCCACAGCGGGATGATCACCGCCATGTACATGAGCTGCTTGTGGCGCTTGACCTTGAACGCGAGCAGATAGGCCAGCGGGTAGGCCAGGAGCAGGGAGAACAGCGTCACCCGGATGGCCACGCCGGCGGAGAACAGGATGGTGTCCGGGTAGAGGTCGGTGCCGAACAGCCGCTGGTAGTTCTCCAGCGTCAGCTCGTGGGTGATCATGCCGCCCTTGAGCCGCCAGAACGATTGCACCAGCAGCAGCACGTAGGGGATGAACAGGAGCGCCGTGACGAAGCCGAC